>NZ_VPEK01000025.1:0-34691 GCF_013417145.1 Acinetobacter sp. YH16044 | reverse complement strand
GCTGAGATCGGTAAAATCCTACAAATCGCCTCAACACCATATAACGCCTTATTGTTATGGATGAAATCCACCATTATTTGTGTGGGCGGTCGAGCTCCGCCTGGGCGAAAAAAGCGGCTGCTTTACGTAGAATTTCATTGGCACGCTTTAATTCTTTAATTTCACGTTCCATTTGCTTCATTTTTTCTTGATCAGATATCTGTTGTACTTTAATAGGATTTTGCTGATCTAAATGCTTTTGATGCCAGGCACGAAGTGTTTCAGGAGTACAACCAATCTTAGGCGCAATTGCTGTGATTGCAGCCCAAGTAGAAGGATAATCTTTTTCAGATTCAATCAATAATTGAACCGCTCTTTCTCTAATTTCGGGGGTATATTTTAATTTTGTCATCGGGATAGTCTCTCAGAATACTGAGTCTCCGACAAACCCGGTACGGTTCATTCCAATCGATGCCTTCGCCCTCGGGTAAATCTTTGGGTAAATTAAAGAGATTGGACCGAATCAGGCAGTCTTCAACATGACGGACAATTCTTGAGGCTGTGGGCTCTGAAACCCCGTAGCTCGTCGCAACGTGAAAAAAAATTAAAATCAATAAAAAAGGTGCATCTCATTTAACTTTAAACGCAGATCAAGTATTTGATTTTTACCCTACTTACTTCTAGAAAATGCTATTAAATATTCTCCAAGAGATTCTGAAGTGGAAGTTACTTTTACTGAAAAAACGAACTTTTGGACAGAAGTTGTAATTAACTCTGTTGGACCTCTTGTTACACAAGAAGAGCTTGAGAAAATATATATCAAAAAGTATAGAGGACTTAATGCATCAACTTTTAATAGTGAAGGTGGCGGATATGGACTTTTTTTTGTCAAACTGATTTGTGATAGTCATAACATTGAAATCGATATAAAAAGTGATAAAAGCTCTAAATTTATATTTCAGGATATTTGGTTTGCCCCATTCATTGTGACATTAAAATATCAAAGATAAAAAACCTCCCATATGGGAGGTTTTTTTAACAGTTAAAGATTACTTCGAACCTTTAATCCCTGCTTGTAATAACAACGCACCTAAACCACCAATTTTATTTTCTTGTGGTTTCGCTGCTTGAGGTTTTTTATGACCTTGTGGGCGGTCGCCTTGCGGACGGGCATGCTGTGGACGTTTCGCATGTGGCTTACGCTCACCACGTTGTTCTTGCTGGGCATTGTCACGACGTGGTTGACGTTGTGGTTTCGCTGCAGCAGCACCTTCTGCACGCATAGACAAGTTGACACGGTTACGTTCAACATCGACATTCAAGACACGAACTTGAACAATTTGACCTGGTTTCACGACTTTGTGCGGATCTGCAACAAATTCATTTGCAAGTTCAGAAATATGCACTAAACCGTCTTGGTGTACACCCACATCCACGAATGCACCGAAGTTGGTTACATTCGTAACCACACCTTCAAGCTGTAAACCTTCAGTCAACTGCGCCACTTCTGTGATGTCTTCACGGAATTTAGCCGTGCGGAACTCTGGACGTGGGTCACGGCCTGGTTTTTCAAGTTCAGATAAAACGTCTTGAATTGTCGGTAAACCAAATTGGTCATTTACAAATGCTGCTGCATCGATCTGACGGATAATTTCAGTATTACCAATAATATCTTTTACAGTCGTCGCTTTTGCTTCCACAATTTTTGCCACCAAGTCATATGACTCTGGGTGAACTGCAGATGCATCCAATGGTTCAGAACCATCTTGAATACGTAAGAAACCTGCTGCTTGTTCAAAGGTACGTTCGCCTAAACGAGGTACTTTCTTCAAACTTTGACGGTTATCAAAACGACCATTTTCTTTGCGGAATTCAACGATTTGCTGTGCAATCGATTTATTTAGACCCGCGATATAACCCAAAATAGCAGATGATGCTGTGTTGACATCAACACCTACTGAGTTCACACAGTCTTCCACAACCGCTTCTAGCGTTTTTGCCAAACCGGTTTGGTTCACATCATGTTGGTATTGACCCACACCAATCGATTTAGGATCAATCTTCACAAGTTCAGCCAATGGATCTTGTAAACGACGTGCAATCGATACAGCACCGCGGATCGATACATCTAAATCTGGCAATTCATTTGACGCCAATTCAGATGCTGAGTAAACCGACGCGCCTGCTTCAGATACCGACACACGAATCAAGTTCAAGTCTGTATTTGCTGCCATCATTTCAGCTACAACAGCTTCAGTTTCACGGCTTGCAGTACCGTTACCAATGGCAATCAGTTCAACATTAAACTCACGGCATAGACGTGCAAGTTCAGCCACTGATCCAGCTTTGTCTTCTTTCGGAGCAAATGGGTAAATCGTGCTATGTGCAAGGACATCACCTGATGCATTCACAACAGCCAATTTCACACCCGTACGGATGCCTGGGTCTACACCCAATGTGCAACGTGCGCCTGCAGGAGCAGAAAGTAATAAATGACGTAGGTTTTCAGCAAAGACATCCATCGCTTCAGCTTCAGCAGCCAAACGTTTTTCAGTCAATAATGAATGTTCAATCGCAGGACGAACTTTACCGAGCCAGAACAATTTTGCAGTTTGTTTTAAGAAATCTGCACGTGCTTGTGGTTGTGCTGTTTCTAAATTGTATTCAGTATCAATACGAGCCAATGGTGCATCATCTTCACCATCGACTTTTAAGCCCAAGACATTTTCTTGACGGCCACGGAGCATCGCCAATAAACGGTGTGAAGGGACTTTATTTAAGCTTTCAGAGAAATCAAAGTAATCACGGAATTTTTTACCGACTTCTTTTTTCTCATCGCTTGCAACTAAACTTTTCAACACTGCAGTTTTCGCAAATGTCGCTTTTAGCTCAGTGGTTAATGCAATATTTTGTGCCCATTCATCAATTAAAATGTGTTGAATCGCATCAAGTTGACTTTCAACATCTGCATAATCTTCATGGCTAAAGCCTGCCAAAGCTTCCGTAGGATCGATCGCTTCATTAAAGATTTTTTCAGCGATTGGGCCTAAACCGGCTTCTTTGGCTTTAAATGATTTACTGGTACGTTTTGGACGGTACGGCGCGTAAATCTCTTCTAAAGCATTTTTCGTTTCTGCTGCATTCACTCGAGCAAGTAGGTCATCAGATAACTTGTTTTGTTCTTTTAGAGATTCGATTACCTTTTCACGGCGCTCAAATAAATCACGCAGGTAAGTCAGACGTGTATCGAGCTGACGTAATTGAGTATCGTCCAGACCTTGCGTCACTTCTTTACGGTAACGTGCGATAAATGGAACACTGGCACCTTCATCAATGAGCTTGATGGCAGCTTCAATTTGATTTGGACGTACGGCAATTTCTTTTGCCAACTGCTGAACTAAGTCAGTCATCGTATTAGATCCCTGCAAGGATAAGTTCTAAAAGCCATGATTATAAAGACCAAGACCATAAAATCCACAATTGTTTTTATAAATTTATTCGTGGTTTTTAATGCCAATTCATCTCAAATACACATTTTTTTACGAAACTGACTATGAAACAGCAAATTAGCGAGACTTAGACAAGCAAACTGATTCGAACAACATGTATACATTTGGTATCTATGTCTTGATTTTAACTGCAATATTTGTTGCTTTAGAGCATAGTAAATTTATATAAATGAATCGTATACTCAAGTGAAATCGACTTTTTGTTTACGATGACAATAAAGAATAAGGAGCACGTCATGAGTTTAGTTGTACCTGCTGAAAAAACAGATGCCGTACAAGCCGAAACCGACCGAGTCGAACGCATTCTGGTTGTCGATGATGATGTGCGTCTACGCACCCTCTTACAACGCTTCCTAGAAGATAAAGGTTTTGTGGTCAAAACCGCACATGATGCGACTCAGATGGATCGTCTGTTGCAGCGGGAACTCTTTTCCCTGATTGTGCTCGACTTTATGTTACCTGTTGAAGATGGCTTGAGTATTTGTCGCCGTCTGCGCCAATCTAGCATCGATACCCCAATCATTATGCTGACCGCTCGTGGTAGTGATTCAGACCGTATTGCTGGACTTGAAGCCGGTGCAGATGACTATTTACCAAAACCATTCAACCCGAATGAGCTTTTGGCACGTATTCGTGCCGTATTACGTCGTCAAGTGCGTGAAGTTCCGGGCGCACCAAGCCAACAAATGGAAGTGGTGTCTTTTGGTCCGTGGTCACTCGACCTGTCTACTCGTACATTAACCCGTGAAGGTCAAGTCGTCACATTAACAACGGGTGAATTTGCCGTACTTAAAGCATTAGTTCAACATCCTCGTGAACCACTGACACGCGACAAGTTAATGAATCTTGCTCGTGGTCGTGAATGGGGTGCTATGGAGCGTTCAATTGACGTTCAGGTTTCTCGCCTGCGTCGTTTGGTTGAAGAAAACCCAGCACGTGCACGCTATATCCAAACCGTTTGGGGCGTGGGTTATGTCTTTGTTCCAGATGGTGCTGAATAATCCAAATAAATAGTAATAAAAAATTCCGCCGTTCATTAGGCGGAGTCTTTTCATTGAACATTAAATTTATCCAATAACCTGCGGTTCGCCTTACTTTTGTTTCGGCAAAAGTAAGCAAAACCATTGTCATACGCAAAACTCGTCTCATTTCTGCTTCATATCAGAATCATCGCAGAAACATAATCTATTCCATGCTTCCTGCCTCGAACAGTTGCGTATGACCTGAACGCGTATCCAACAGGGTTAATTGATCTCACACTCTAAAATTTACTCTAGGGATATAGCGTGAAACTCGAACCCATCGACCCACAGGAATTTACCGACTACGTTACCTACTCCGAAAAAAAACGGACACCTTGGGAACGCTTCCTCGATAAAATCAAACCCCGCTCTGCAGCCATGCGGACCACCGTATTGGTCTTATTTGTGGTGTTTTTTAGCCTGTTTATGTCCTTATGGTTCTTTTGGCGCACACTCTATTTACCCGAAATTCAACAACATGCTCGTTACCTCGCGGTCGAGCTTGAAATCATTAACAATCCTGATTTACGGATTTTTCATAACAATGCCGAAGTGGATGTCGACGACTGGATGCGCAACCGTGTCGGGATCGAATATGTGACTGATCCGAAAGAATTCCCCAATGTCAAAGACAAAGTCATTGCAGAGTTCTTTACCAATCAAATTGAAAAGAAACTGGCCAAAGAAATGCGCATTGATAATGCGACCGTGTATTTCCAATTTAAACCTGACCCACGCATCTGGATTCAAACTCCAGAAATGAATGGCAACTGGGTTCGCGAGCCTTTAAAAACCTATGCCAACTATAGCGCAGAGCTGATTTTAGGCTGGTTATTGGGTATTCCGCTGATTGCTGGCATCATTATCTTAACCTTGGTTCGTCAGCTCAACCGTCCACTAAAACGTTTACAAGATGCGGCAAACAACTATAGTAAACACGGCACTGCACCTTATTTAGAAACCAACCATGGGCCACAAGAAATCCGTGAAGTAAACCAAGCCTTTAACCACATGGTCTACACGCTGGAACAAACTGAACGTGATCGCCGCATCATGTTGGCCGGTATTTCCCACGATTTGCGTACTCCGCTGACCCGTATTCGACTCAGCGCAGAAATGATGCCTGATGATGACTTCCTAAAAGAAGGTCTGATTTACGATGTTGAAGATATGGATGCAATTCTGAATCAGTTCATTTCGTATATGCGAGATGGCTCTGATGAGGTTCCGCAAGATACTGATTTAAATGCGCTATTGCAGGAATTAGTGATTCAATTTAAACCTTTAGATATTCGCTTTGAACCTCAAGACTTACCGATTATTCAAGCACGTAGCCTGTCCTTAAAACGATTAATAGGCAACTTAATCAATAACTCAAAACGCTATGGTGCCGAGCCGATTGAACTGTCTACCGAATATGAAGGTGACCATATTCAAATTCGCGTTGCCGATAATGGCGAAGGGATTCCTGAAGACCAAATTGAAGACCTGATGCAACCTTTTGTACGTGGTAATGATGCACGTACCATTCAAGGCAGTGGACTCGGTTTAGCCATTGTAAAACGTATTGTGGATATTCACGAAGGTCAACTTTCAATTCACAATCGAGCAGAAGGTGGACTCGAAGCGATCATTTCTTTACCACTGCAAAAACTCGAAAATGATGAAATATTAAACAACAGCCCATTGGAAAAAATTAAGCAAAGTTTAACTGAACGCTTTTAACAAGCGTTCAAAAAAGCAACGAACAGTTTTGTTTAAGCTTTAACCATTGATATTTTTAACTTTATTATTCAGTAGTTTAAAAAACATAATAAAATCTTATACCCACATTTTTTCAAAAAATTAGACCTTAGCCTAACAGGTATGCAAAATGGCTTTTTTGATCGGTACAATCCGTATCAGTTTTGAGAATTTCACGAGAGTATATGATGTCTTTAGATCGCATCCGTTTAGCTGCCCTTCACGACAAAGTTATCAGCGCAGAAAAAGCTGCTGAATTCATTCAGGATGGTATGACGGTAGGTATGAGTGGTTTCACACGCGCAGGTGAAGCGAAAGCTGTACCTTTAGCGTTGGTTCAACAGGCTCATGCTAATCCTCTTAAAATTACCCTAATTACTGGCGCGAGCTTGGGTAACGATTTGGACAAAAAATTGACTGAAGCAGGTGTTCTTGCTCGTCGTTTACCGTTCCAAGTAGACAATACATTACGTAAAGCCATCAACAAAGGCGAAGTGATGTTCATCGATCAGCATTTGTCTGAAACAGTTGAACAAATGCGTAACCTTCAGCTTAAAAAGCCTGATGTGGCAATTATTGAAGCTGTTGCGATCACTGAAGATGGTGGCATCATCCCTACAACTTCTGTAGGTAACTCTGCAAGCTTCGCAATTTTTGCTGAAAAAGTGATTGTTGAAATCAACACCAACTTAAGCCCAGCATTCGAAGGCTTACACGATATTTATATCCCAACGTATCGTCCAACACGTCAAGCGATTCCATTGACTCAAGTTGACGAACGTATTGGTACACATGCAATCAACATCGATCCTTCAAAAATCGTAGGTATCGTATTTAACAACGAATTGCATGACTCTCCATCTACAGTGACTGCACCTGATGATGAAACTCAAGGTATTGCAAACCACCTGATCGCTTTCTTTGAAAAAGAAGTAGAAGAAGGTCGTTTACCGAAAAACCTTGGTCCATTACAAGCAGGTATCGGTTCAATTGCAAACGCAGTATTGACTGGTCTTAAAGATTCAAACTTTGAAGACTTGATCATGTACTCTGAAGTACTTCAAGACTGTACATTTGAATTGATCGACGCAGGCAAAATGAAATTTGCTTCAGGTTCTTCTATTACGCTTTCTGCTAAATATGGCGAAAAAGTATTTAATAACCTTGAACAATACAAAGACAAACTTGTATTACGTCCACAAGAAATTTCGAACCATCCAGAACTTGTACGTCGTTTAGGTATCATCGGTATCAACACTGCGCTTGAGTTTGATATCTACGGTAACGTGAACTCAACTCACGTTTGCGGTACAAAAATGATGAACGGTATCGGTGGTTCAGGTGACTTCGCACGTAATGCGCACTTGGCGATCTTCGTGACTAAATCAATTGCAAAAGGTGGCGACATTTCTTCTGTTGTTCCATTTGCTTCTCACGTTGACCATGCAGAACACGACGTTGACATCTTGGTAACTGAACAAGGTCTTGCTGACTTACGTGGTCTTGCTCCACGTGAACGTGCTCGTGCTGTAATCGACAACTGTGCACACCCAAGCTACCGTGCAGCATTAAACGATTACTTCGACCGTGCTTGTGCGAAAGGTGGTCAAACACCTCACCTTCTACGTGAAGCATTGTCTTGGCACATCAACTTCGAAGAGAACGGCCATATGTTAGCTGCTCAACCTGAAGTGAAAACTGCTTAATTGCAGTGAAATAAAAAAACGCTCTTCAGAGCGTTTTTTTATGGCTTTTATTTTTCAATATGACTTATCAAGTCTGCAAAACTCGACTAATCTAAATTGGTCAAAATACATGCTAAAACAAAAATTATGTTTATTATCCGCCCCTATCTCGAATCTGATTTAGACGATGTGATTGCACTTTGGGAACTGTGTGATCTGACCCGCCCATGGAATAACCCTGAAATTGATATATTTCGAAAACTAGCGCAACGCGACCAACTATTTTTATTGGCGGTCAAAGATGATCAACTGATTGCAACTGTAATGGGTGGCTATGATGGACACCGAGGCTGGGTCAACTATCTCGCCGTACATCCACATTTTCAGCGAAATGGCGTCGCTACCGCTCTCATTCAGCAATTAGAAAAACGCTTAATTGCTCTAGGCTGCCCAAAACTTCAATTACTGATTCGCCAAGACAACATTGACGTACAAAACTTTTATGAACAATTGGGCTATGAAGAGGTTGAAGTGATTTGTTTGGGTAAACGTTTAATCAAGGATTAGTGGCCAGACAAATCTTCGGTCAAGCCTTGTAACAACATCAAAAAAATTCGACATTGCACGATCAAAACAAAAATGGATTGCATTGCTTGGCTTTAAATTTTAGGATTTGCCCCCATCATTTTCCCAGAACATAGAAAAGAGATTTCCCATGCGTGTAGATATCTGGTCAGACGTGGTTTGCCCATTTTGTTATATTGCGAAAAAACGCCTTGAAGCTGCTGCCGAAGAATCGGGTGTAGAACTTGAAGTGTTTTGGCATAGCTATCAACTTGATGCAGATGCGCCCGCTCGTCTAGAAATTTCTAATACTGAACGTCTAGCTCAAAAATATGGCCGCAGTATTGAAGAAGTAGAGGAAATGCAGCGCAATATTGCCGAAATGGCGAAAGCTGAAGGTATTGAATTTAACTGGCAAAAAGCCAATTCAGGCAATACTTTCAACGCGCACCGCTTGATTCATCTTGCACAAAGCAAAGGTCTCGGCAGTGAAGCCAAAGAAGCTTTCTTCTATAGCTATATGACGCAAGGCTTGGCCATTGGTGAACGTGAAACCTTAGAAGACGTTGCATCTCGTATTGGTCTAAACCCTGTTGAAGTCGATGACTTATTAGACTCAGATGAATTTGCTGATTTCGTCAAATACGACGAAGAAGTAGCACGCGATCAACTTAAAGTTACGGGTGTACCGTTCTTTGTGTTTGAGCAACGCATTGCTTTAGCAGGCGCTCAACCGAAAGATGTATTTAAACAAGTGATGGACAAAGCTGCGGAGCTCCCTGAGCTTGCTCCTACACCTGTCTGTAATGATGAAAGCTGTGAAACACCTGAAAAATAATTCAGCGTGTTCAATCAAAAATCCCCAAACTTCGGGGATTTTTTATGATCAGTTTTTAACATCAATAAAATTAAACTTATTCCACCAAGAAGCTGATTTTTAAGTTCACTCGATATTCCGCAATTTTATTGTCTTTCACCACGACTTTTTGTTCATTAATCCATGCACCCTGAACGTTCTTTACGGTTTCAGTGACTTTATTAATTCCCGTTTGGATCGCATCTTCAAAACTTTTTGTGCTACTTGCATTTACTTCAACGACTTTAGCAACAGACATTGTATTTATCCTCATTGTTATGATTTTGAGTCTTCATCATATGATTAAGTCACTTATTTTGGTTATTTTTTAAACATCAAAACAGCAAAATATTACATGTCTTACACAGGAGTGAATTCCACTTCGGTGGATTACAAACTGACCATCATTTATTACATGCTTTCTGTTTAAGCCAAGGCCACTATCGATTAGGCTAAAAGCTTCATTCTTCTAACGATCATGCTCGGGAGTAATGTCATGACTATTGAACCTCAAGCAACTTCTGCTGAAACCGAACTATCTACCAATACAACCCCTCAAACAACCACCAACGAGTCCCAAACAAGGAAGAATAGCTTTCTCTCACGTTTTTCTCCGACCGTCAAAGGTGCTGCGATCGGCGCTGTTGCAGGCAGTATTTTGCCTGTTTTTGGTACGATTAGCGGTGCCATTATTGGGGGTATCGCAGGCAAAGTCTATGAAAAGAAATGTGCCAAACATTCATAGATTTTTCATCTATATCTGAGTGATAGGCCGCTGTCACTCAGCCACTAAAAACTCTAGAGCAATAACTCTAATAGACTGTTTTATATAAATATTAAATCCTACCATTTATCTTGTGTTGCCGAATCGATCATTTTTAATTGATTATTTTTTGATATTATTTTCACATAAATTCAAGTGATTAATTTTCTCCCTGACTCAATTTTTGAGTTACTAATGATTGATAGGAATACACAAATGAACGCAATCAAATATGCTATGGCTGTTGCTGTGATGGCGCTTTCTGCAACTGTTTCTGCACAAATCGTTTACGTACCAGATTTTCCAGTAAAAAAAGCTGTAACTGCTGAAACTGCCAATGCAGAGAGCCAAGCTCCAGCTGCGGATACAACTGAAGTTGTAACAAACACAGAAAAAAAAGCTTAATTTTTAGCTGATTTTTCCATAAAAAACCGATGGCTCCCACCATCGGTTTTTTATTTTCTGTACCTTTTCTTTGGGCTTTATTCTTTACTCAACATTAAAAATCAACGTCTAGCAGCGCTTAATCGCTGATGTTGACTTCAAAAAAAATGATGCAACGTTGCCGCGATATCATTTGCAAAGCATATCTTTAAGCTAATGATTTGGTATTATTTTTAAACAAAATGCGCATTAATTGTCATATTTAACGCTTAATTTGTAGAAGCTGACATTTATTTCCATGTTTTTTTTAATGAAATCTCTATAATCAAATGAACTAATCGACTTCTTTATTTTTAAATTTACATTGTCCTATGCAAGAACTTCAGGCACTGATACAAGGAAAAATTTCACCGCAGGTCATCGATATTGAACGCCTGATTGAATTGGCCAATACATATCGAAACCCAAACTCGGCTGAATATAAATTAGTAGAACTTGCAACCAATATTGTCTTGGCTAAATATTTAGAAAAAGCACAAAAAGTCCTTTAGGAAGCGGACAAATGAATCTACAAGAGAAAGTACAATTAATAAAAGAAATCCATGTACTGACCCATCAACTTGAACATCGTGCTTTGAGTTTTTATGAAACTGCGCTTTCCAAACGTCGGATTCATGAAATTTTTGCCTTATGCGACGAACCGATTTTTCAAAAGCAAATATTAAGTTATCGCGCATTAACTGAACCACAGATGGCTGCCACTGAATTTGCCAAACAAACGCCATATTCATGGTTATTTCGTGGCTATTTTACCCGTGACGCTGCACTCGAAAGTGATTTATATCAATATCCAGAAATGGGTTGGGCCTTGCTGCATGACCATGAGTTAGGTTGGCAAGTGTGGATGATTCCAGCCAAACAGCGCACGGCTTTACTCAGTGAATGGGGCAATTTTAGCGAATGCTATGATTGGTTAATTGAGCAACAACAGCTATATAAATGTTTAATCAGTGATACCGATCTACGTCTACATGCCGTACGCCTAAAAGAAGAAGTCAGCACAGCACCAAGCAATGTTGCAGCAAGTGTGGATATCCTACTGCCGATTGAAACGATAAATAATGACGTATCTGTCGATCTAGATCATAGCGAGAAGCAAATCAATGAAGCGGATCTGTTGCTTGATAACTCAAATACAGATAAACTGGAGCCTTCTGCACCTGATACCGCTCCTCTTGTTCTAATTGAGCAACCAACACATGCGCCATCAGAGGAACATCTCAACTCGACAATGGCAGGCGTTGAACTTACTGAACAGATTCAAATCGCTCAATACACCGCTCGCGTTCAAACGCTGCAAAATATCGATGCGCAATTGGCCTTGTATGAATTGCAGTTTATGGATCAGCCTGAACTCACAACGCAGCTTGATGTTCTATTGCATACGACAGATGGTACAGATTGGAAAAACCAGCCGCTGTATTTAGCAGAACAAATCAATACCGAAGGTCGCTTCATCAAATATCTCTTGTTGTTTGGTGCGCAAACGCAGATGGAAGCCATTCGACTCTCTCGGCTATTTTGCCAACAACATCAACATGAACTTGCTGCGATTAAAGTCATGACCTGGGACAATCTAGAACAACTCTGTGCTGAACCTGATCAGCTCTATCAACAGTCTCAGCAGGCTGAAATGATTTGGTCGCAAAACGACCATTACCCCTTTATCCCGGCACAATTAATTCATACGCAAAAATTCATTCATTTTGATGAACCTGAACCGACGCTACATACCCCGTTGTTATTATTACAAGAACGTCAAAAAATACGGTTAATCCACGGTCAAAAACGCATGGCACTCTTGCGTACCGAACAAGCCCTTCCCTATTTGATCCTCCATCGACAGCAAGGTTTAAATTGGCAGAGCATCCAAAATGTGATCCAACAATTACCTCAACCCATTGATGTGATTTCGCTTTATCAAGCACTTAAGCAAATGACCCAAGATTAATTGCATTTATTTTGTAGTTTGGCTTGCATTTATCCGACAAAAATAACAAAACTACAGATGCAGGATACTCAGATGATAATTAAATAGAGCCAAAACATATGCATAAAAAACAACAGTACTTTATTCGGACTTTGCTTTTTTCCGCATCAATGAGCTTGATGTATCAAGTTGCTTGGGCTAATGAAACTGATGCTGTCGTCAATGAAACTGAGGGTGAACATTCGCAGGATGTGCCTGAAACTGAGCAAAATTCATCGTATATCACGCCAAAGACCTATGATTTTTTAGATCAAATTCCACGTTGGATTGATGCAACACCGACCTTCTTACCTGAACAATCAGATCACCCCATTGTTCCGACAACAGAACAAACGGAAAATAATAGCTGGACCGATCGACAACAGAAGAAAGTCCGAAATTGGGCAGATCGAACGGCCGTTCGCATGGATAACTGGTTTGGGCAAAGTGAGCCTGATAAACCAGCCAATGCTACCCTTAGGGTGATTTTAGACAACAGTTGGAATAAGCACGATGAATACGAAATTAAGCCACGTATTCGCGGTAAAATTAAGCTTCCCACTTTAGAAAAAAAATTGAGTGTGGTCTTTGGTGATGACTCACTTGATAATGAATTAGAAAATAATGCTGCAATTACCAATGAAAACCCTGCGGGGCGTAGTGATAAAAATTATGACAATAAGCAAACCCGTGAAGATAACAGTTCACTGGCTTTACGTTGGTCAGAAATTTCAGATCGACTGCCCTTCGAAACTGACGTTGATCTAGGTTTACGTTCTGGTGATGACCTATATGTCCGCTTAAAAGCAGCTAAAAAATGGCAACTCGACAATGATTACAGTTTTTTAGCCGAACAAATTTATCGTTATGGTATCGATAGTGAAAATTATCTAAGAACCAATTTAGAATTAACCCATGCTCGTCCAGGCCAACCCTTTATCTCAAACCAATTCAACCTGACCTATGCAGATGCACAGGATGATGATCTGAAATGGGATAACTTCAGTTACCGCCAACACCAATTTTTTAAAGGTAACCGATTCAACTACGGACTGTATACAGGTGGTTTTTACAATAATGACCAACTGCGTTTAAATAGTTGGGGACCCTATGTGTCATGGCGACAGCCCTTTCTGCGCGAATGGTTTTATATCCAAGGTGATCTCAACTACCTCAACAACCATCGTGACGATAAAAGCCACTTTGTGGGCGCTTTAGTGCGCCTTGAAGCCTTGTTCTAGAACCCGCTATTTCACAGCGAATAAAAAGCCCATCTCAACAGGATGGGCTTTTTTTAAATAACTCAGCTTCAATTTTTCTTAATCACACGCACACGATCATTACGTAGAATACTCGGCTGTTTTTCAGCGACTTTTTTCACTTTAGGAAAACTATACTGAACACGATCATTTCGCATCACACGGCGACTATCTACAAAAGGATTAATATCATATTGTGCGATTTGTTTTGAAACCTGCACACGGTCATTACGCACCATTTTTTGCTTAGCGCTATCTGCCTGAGCAGATTGCATGAGACCCATAGAGAGCAGCGAGCCCACTGCAGCGATCACTAAAATTTTCATCTTAAGATTCCCAACACTTAATGATCGTTATTATAGATTAATTATCTATTTTTAATCTATTTTAAAGATTAAAACATGGGCGTTTTTATTCATGTGCTCTATCGAAAAACCAAATAAAAAAACCTCCCGAAGGAGGTTCATTTCATATCTACCGTTACTTCAGCAATAAGCTGTTAATCCGTTTGATGTATTGGGCAGGATCTTCGGGTAAACCGCCTTCAGCAATCAACGCTTGATCGAAGATCACATTCGCCAAATCATCAAATTGCGCTGAACCTTCTAATTTTTGTACCAACGGATGGGATGGATTGATTTCCAAGACTGGTTTTGACTCGGGAACCGCTTGTCCTGCTTGTTTTAGCATACGGACCAGTTGCGGTGATAACTCACCCTCAGCCACCACCAAACACGCAGGAGAGTCCACTAAACGTGTTGTTACACGCACTTCAGAGGTCTTATCTTTTAACGCATCCGACAGTTTTTCAACAACAGGTTTAAACTGCTCAGCAGCTTCCTCAAGTGCTTTCTTCTCTTCAGCATCTTGTAGATCACCCAAATCAACTGCACCTTTCGATACATTCTGTAATGGTGTTCCATCAAACTCAAAAACAAATTCCATCGCCCACTCATCCACTCGTTCAGTCATGAGCAGCACTTCGATACCTTTTTTCTTGAACAATTCAAGTTGCGGAGAGTTTTTCGCTGCATTCAAACTATCAGCCGTAACATAATAAATGGCTTTTTGGCCTTCTTTCATATTGGCTTTATAGTCCGCCAATGACGTCACGACTTCATCGTTGCTGGCAGTAGCAAAACGTAATAATTTTAAAATACGCTCTCGGTTTGCCATATCTTCGCCCAGTCCTTCTTTCAAGACTGAACCAAATTCTGCATAGAAGGTTTTAAATTTTTCTTGATCTGCAGCATCTTCCGATTTTGCCAAAGCATCAAGTACGGTCAAAATACGACGGGCGTTACCTTCGCGAATCGTTTTCACGTCGCGGCTTTCTTGCAATAATTCACGGCTCACATTCAGCGGCAAGTCTGCGCTATCCACCACACCTTGAACAAAACGTAAATAATTTGGAATCAAATTATCCGCATCATCCATGATAAATACACGTTTCACATAGAGCTTAATTCCTGCTTTAGCTTCACGTGTGAAAATATTGCTTGGTGCGCGAGATGGAATATAAAGTAACTGTGTATATTCCGTACTTCCCTCTACACGGTTGTGTGTCCACGCAAGCGGGGCTTCAAAATCATGGCTCAGGTTTTTATAAAACTCAGTATATTGTTCTTCACTGATCTCATTTTTATTACGCGTCCATAATGCACTTGCTGAGTTAATCGCTTCCCATTCATCCGTCAGTACATATTGACCAGGTTTTGCTTCTTCGCCTTCGGCAGCTTCCTCTTGTTGCCAAACTTCTTTCTGCATCTCAATTGGCAAACTAATATGATCAGAGTATTTATTAATAATCTGCTTAACTTTGTAACGATCTAAATAATCTAAAGCATCCTCGCGTAAATGCAAAATGATGTCGGTTCCACGTGAAGCCTTATCAATTGGCTCTACATCAAACTCACCTGTACCATTACTAACCCAACGTACCGCTTCAGCGGCATTTACCCCAGCACGACGTGATTCCACTGTAATTTTTTCAGCAACAATAAAACCTGAATAGAAGCCCACACCAAATTGACCAATCAATTGTGCATCTGACTTTTGATCACCCGTAAGCTTCGACATAAAATCTTTAGTGCCAGACTTAGCAATCGTACCCAAATGATCAATCGCTTCTTGTTGTGTCATACCAATACCATTATCCGAAATGGTAATTGTCTTCTGCTCTTTATTTAAATGAATACGCACATGTAAATCTGGATCATTTTCATAATATTCAGGATGATTAATCCCTTCAAAACGGAGTTTGTCACATGCATCCGAAGCATTGGACACTAACTCACGTAAGAAAATTTCTGGATTGGAATATAAAGAATGCGTTACCAAATGTAGTAACTGAGCTACTTCTGCTTGGAAGCTATGTTTTTGAGAATTTTGTTCGCTCATCCGTCTCTCCGTTCATATTATGTATTACGATTGAATGCTATATGAATGGAGGGACTTCACTATTTTTCAATAGGCTGAGTGGAAAAATTTTCACAGCATCGCACTCATTTTTAATGTTTAAAATGGCCCCTGCTTATACACACGGTCCATGTAAAGATCTAGTTTTTGCTGTCGCATTTTATATACATCGCTTAAACAACTGACATTGTCACGGCACTGATCGCGTAGTTGTAACCATTTTATTTGTTGATCTTGAATTGCACCACGTGTCCCCATGGGAACCAAATGACGAATAATCGTATAGGTCGTGGCCATTTTGACATCAGCATCATTAATACTACGGTTATCACAAACCGCATGTTCGGTAATGGTTTTCGCCTTTTTACAATCAAAACTTGCGGCATAACTTGTCGAAATAAAATAAGCACTGCCCAAGACCAGCATTCCCTGAATAATTTTTTTCATCGTCTTTTCTCTTCATCCAACTTGCTGATTTATTTCGACTCTAACAGTTCCACCTAAATTTTCTATTGCCTATTTGTTCAATTCGATCAACTGATGAATGGAGTATGCTGCATAAAAAACCCTGCCATTAGGCAGGGTTTTAAGATCAGCTACAGCTTAGAATTTGTAGCTATAACCAATTGTATACACCATAGGATCGATATCTAAATCAAAAGTTTCGACAACTGTTTGAACTTCAGGCTGGATTTGAGCATAACGTGCATCAAAGAATACGCCCCAGTTTTTAGCATCAGCTGGTTGGTAGTTAAAACCAACTTGGCCAGCAAAACCATAAGACTCTTTCACTTTAACCTTTGTGCCTTCTAGCACACCTGAACCATCTTCATCCCAAGCAACAAATGCTGTACCACCCACACCAATGTAAGGTGTAAAGCCAGTTGAATTTTTAAAGTTATATTTCGCAGTAATTGTTGGTGGAAGATGTTTCAATTTAACACCAGCAACTTTTGAACCCGCAGCTGTTACATCCACATCATGACTAATTGGTGTAGCTAATAGTAATTCAGCTGAAATGTTGTCATTAAAGAAATATTCTACAGACGGTGTAAATGCAAACTCATGATCTGCTTTTACATTTAAAGCACCATTAGCAATATCAGTATCTGCAGTTGGAGCAATTACAGAAGCACCAACTTTAACCTGCCATTGACCAGCCATCGCTGAAGCAGACATACCCAATAATGCAATAAGAGCAGCTTGTTTTAACATTTTAAAGCAACCTTCTAGAATGAATAATTAATATTAAACATTAGTATTAAAATTATGCAACATTATTATTTTATAAATTTTTACATTATTATATAAGTCATTATTAATTATATATATTTATTTTAATCATAGTGCAATGCTTGGTTTTATATTTTCACCGTTATAATTAATTTATTATTCATAATATACCAACCTTTTTAATCAGAATTAATAAAATGAATTATTTTAATCCAACCAAAATCCTCAGGATTAAATAACAAAAAAGGCGATTATATAATCGCCTTTTTTATTTATCTTTGAAAATTTTTTAGAGTACCATTGCGGCAATCCAACCAAAGATCATTAATGGAATATTGTAGTGAATGAAGGTCGGGACCACACTGTCTTTCATGTGGTCATGCTGACCATCCATATTAAGGCCTGATGTTGGGCCTAAAGTTGAGTCTGATGCCGGAGAACCTGCATCTCCTAAAGCTGCTGCTGTACCAATAATGGCAATCGTTGCCGCTGGGCTAAAACCAAATTGAATACAAAGTGGTACATAAATAATGGCCAAAATTGGGATTGTTGAGAATGAAGAACCAATACCTAAGGTAATTAATAGCCCTATCAATAGCATCCAAAATGCAGCTAAACCTCGGCTGTTTCCAATCCATTCAACCGAAGCTTGTACCAGTATTGGTACTTGATTCGTAGCCTCAATCACAGATGCAAAGCCCTGCGCAGAAATCATAATGAAACCAACCAGTGCCATCATGCGCATACCACTGATAATGACATCATCGGCTTCTTTCCACTTAAAAATACCTGCACAGCTTAAGATCGCAACACCAACCAGACCCGCCAAAATCATCGACTCAGATATGACTTGAACAGAAAGCGTAGCAACCACTGCAACCGCAGCCATAATCAAAGTAAATTTAGCGACTTGTGGTTTACCATTTTCATCTGCTTTTACATCAGATGAGATGGTGTGCTGTGATTCCTTAACCTGAACGTCAGCATACTCTCGTGGTTTACGGTAGCTATAAAAAACAGCAATTAATAAGCCAACAAACATCCCAAATACTGGAATTGCCATAGCAGTTGGAATTTGATCATAGCTGATGTTGAAACCGTATGGCTTACCAAAGGTATTGATGTTTTGACCTAAAATATCATTAAGGAAAATAGCACCAAAACCAAAAGGTACCAGCATATAAGTCGCCACAAGACCAAAAGTCAGAACACAAGCAATCAAACGACGGTCAAGTTTTAAATGATTAAATACGCTGAGTAATGGTGGAATTAATACTGGAATAAACGCAATGTGCACTGGAATCACGTTTTGTGAACATACGGCGGCTAAAGCGATAGTAGCGAAAATTACGTATTTCACGCGATTCTGGGCTTTCACATTACTGTTACCTTTGAGTTTAGTAATGAGTTGATAAGCCAGTAAATCTGGCAAACCTGAACGCGCAAGTGCCAAAGCAAATGCCCCCAACACGCCATAAGCAAGTGCGATTTGAGCACCGTTGCCTAAGCCACTATTAAACGCTTCGATGGTGCCATGAATACCAAGACCAGCTAACAAGCCACCTGTTACTGCACCAATGATCAGCGCAAATACAACAGGCACGCGTGCCAGCGACAGTCCAAACATGACTGTAATTGCGGCAAGAATAGCAAACATAAGAAAAAAGGGAGTCTGACAAAAAACCGTATTTTATCAGAATTTGCTCGCTATTTAGCCCCCTATCGATGAAACTGCCACTGTTGAACGATTTACTTAAAGCTGCTGTGATTGCGCAAATTGAGCGATGTAACTTGCAATTTTTTCGGGTTGGCTCAGCACGGCCCAATGATTTGCATTGACTTCAACCACGGATAAATTTTCCACCCATTTTGGCAATTCTTTAATATATTCTGGACTGACAAAAGTATCATATTTTAATACGATGGCTTGCACAGGACATATAGCATGACGTTGTCTTGGCTGCGTTAAACGAGGAGTAAAATTAGCACGGTAAAGCGCGATACCATATTTACCGTCATGTTGAATATTATGATTTAACGGCAATTGTTGAGTTCGTTCTAAATCATTAACAATTTTCCCCCATCGCTCTGCATTCAAAAAATGCCAAGCGGCAGGTGCAAGAAATGGTAATTGGAATACTCCGATATACCATGACTTGCTCAACAATTTGAGTAATTTTTTTTGCTGATGTTTAAAGTTATCTCTTAATAAAAATGCAGCATGGTCTAAGCATGGCCCAGATATGGTTGAATAAGACAAAATTCGCGATCTAAACTTTGCTTCTGTGACCGACTCCCAAGATTGAATTGAACCCCAGTCATGCGCAGCTAAGTGAAAACTACGCTCGCCTAATACCGCTTGCGTCACACTATCCAAATCAAGTGAAAGTTGTTCTAAACGGTAATCTCGTACTTTACGGGGCACAGAGGACTGCCCTGCACCTCGCACGTCATAGGTGACGATATAAAATTCAGCAATAAGATGTTCAATAACCGGTTCCCATACTTCCTGATTATCAGGATAACCATGAACCAAAACCAATGCCGGCTTAGTTTCATCACCCCATGTCTTCACATAAAGCCGTTGTTGATCTGTGGTATTCACCCATTGCGTATTTAGTGGTTGCATTCTTCTTGTCCTTTTATCGATTCCATCGAATTGACGTTTTATTTGTGAACATGGGCAATGTGATCAATGCCACAGTTTTGAAACTCATTTAGTATGCAAAGTTCAGCATAAAAAAAAATTGACCCAGTATGAGCATAATCCAGAAAATAATGACAATGCCTATTGTCTCTAAATTCTTACTCAATCATTATGCCCCTTATAAAGGTGCTGGCATTTCGATTGATAAAATTGATCTCGCCAATTATCACATTCGCGTCAAAATGCCATTAACTCGTAAAAATCAAAATATCGTCGGTGTACATTTTGGCGGGAGTCTTTATTCAATGGTTGACCCATTTTATATGTTGATTTTGATGCATCACCTGGGCTCACGTTATATCGTGTGGGACAAAGCCGCAAATATCCAATTTTTATCCCCCGGACGTGGAACGGTATACGCTGACATCCAGCTCGACCCTAATGAAATCAACCATATTAAAAACTTAGCAGATAACCACGCGCCTGTTCTACGGAACTATAGCTTAAATATTTTTGATGAAGCAGGCTTACGTATCGCTGAAGTTCAAAAAACTCTATACATTCGTCGCAAGCAACCCCGTCCACGCAAATAAAAAAGGCGCTTATCTTTAAGCGCCTTTTCATTCAAATTTATCGGATTAGATTAGCGATTTTGCTCAATTGCAGCACCTGCACCACCACCGATTGCACCGCCAATAGCAGCACCGGTGTTACCACCAAAGATACTTTTACCGACTGCAGAACCAATCGCACCACCTACACCACTATATGTGGCATTTCGGTTTGAACCGTTTTGAGTTTTACTGCCGACAGCTGCACCAGCACCCCCACCAACGGCTGCACCTACACCACCACCAACGTTGTTACCCACACCACCACCAATGGCACCACCTAAAGCTGCAGCACCAATACGCTGTTCATTGGGCGACATGCTTTCACAACCAGCAAGCATTAGGGTCGACATCATCGCGACTGCGCATACGCTCATTACTTTTTTCATTGTGATGTTCCTTGTCTTCTTCAATACCTATGATTCTAAAACCATTGTATGAAACAATTAAACATAGCTTGTTACGGCTTGGAGCATAAATGCTGCATTTTGTAAAAACCACGCCTAATCGCTTACGAATCACTCAGGGTTTTCATCCAAAATCATCAAATCTTTTGTTGTTTCACCATTTTCAGTCAGCACAGCATGAGAGAGTTTGGCTTTGCTTTCTGGATCTGTTACCTGATCTAGTTTTAGCGTGCGTTTAATCGGTTCCTGCCCTTTCTTAAACTCTACACCTTCTGCATCAATATTGGTGTTTTGACGAATAATCTGACCGTCCTGCTTCACCGTAGTCTTGGTTTCAATTTTAGAAGTCGGGATGATGACACCACCACGTTGTACTACTGGAATCGATAATTTCTTTTCAGAAAAATCACTTTGGTGATCTGAAAGTTCAATTTCACGTGCCACGATATCCTGACCTTTATTGGTCATTTCTAACACTGTTGCAGTTACTTGGCGTACAGGTTCTTGACCTGCAACACGGCGAATCACTTCTGTTTTTAGTACTGGAACTACAGCTTTATCTTCTACCACAATCGAATTGGGCATAGGTGCAGCAATCGCTGTCAATGAGCTGAATAATGCAGAAACTGCGAATACTTGCTGTGTGAATTTCATCAAAAGACCCCGTTATGTTTAAGTTTAAAAATCAAGAGATTTGTTATGTTCTATTTTTACTATAGGAAATATTTCAATATTAGGAAAGCTTTAATTTTCAATTCATCCACATAAAAAAAGCCACCCGAAGGTGGCTTTTTTGGAATGATTTAAGGGCTAATTAAAGACCGTTAAATTCATCGCTAAATGCTTGGCTTAACGCTTGATCTACATCAGAGAAGTCATTGTGAAGCTCAAGCTCTGCAGCTTCAGACTCTTGACGACGACGTTCTAAGTGGTATGCCAAACCTGTACCCGCTGGGATCAGACGGCCTACAACCACGTTTTCTTTCAGACCACGTAATTCATCTTCTTTACCTGTTACAGCAGCTTCAGTTAACACACGAGTTGTTTCCTGGAACGATGCAGCAGAAATGAACGAGTCAGTAGAAAGCGACGCTTTGGTAATACCCATCAATTGACGTTCAAACTTCGCTGGGAACTTGTTCTGAGCTGCCACAGCTTGGTTTTCTTGAACAACGCGGATGTATTCCACTTGCTCGCCTTTGATGAAGCTTGTATCACCACCGTCAGTGATTTCAACTTTACGAAGCATTTGACGTACGATCACTTCAATGTGCTTGTCGTTGATTTTTACACCTTGCAGACGGTATACGTCCTGAACTTCGTTCACGATGTAATTTGTCAGTGCAACTTCGCCTTTCAAACGTAAGATGTCGTGTGGATTTTGCGGACCATCAGAAATGGTTTCACCACGGTTTACATGTTCGCCTTCGAACACGTTAATCGTACGCCATTTCGGAATTAGCTCTTCGTAAATTTCAGAGCCATCATCCGGAGTAATCACAAGACGGTTCTTACCTTTGGTCTCTTTACCGAAGCTTACGATACCTGAAATTTCAGCAAGGATCGCGTGTTCTTTCGGTTTACGTGCTTCGAACAAGTCAGCTACGCGTGGAAGACCACCGGTAATATCACGAGTACGTGAAGATTCTTGTGGCACACGACCAATAACATCACCGACACCAATTGTTTCGCCATCGCGCACAGTCAGAATCGTGTTTTGTGGTAGGAAGTAGAACTGTTCGCCGCCATCTGTTGTATCCAATACAACAGCTGGACGCATATCTTTACCAGATGCTGGACGTGAAGTTACTGGAAGTACCTCAATAGTCGTCATACCTGTTGCATCATCAGTTTTCGATGTCACAGTTACGCCATCAGCGATTTGGCTGAAACGCACTTTACCTGCAACTTCGGTAACAAGTGGATGTGTATGCGGATCCCAAGTCGCTACGATACCGCCAGCTTCCACAGCTTCGCCATCTTTAATGATGATTGAAGCACCGTATGGAATTTTGTAACGTTCGCGTTCACGACCGATGTCATCTGCGATACCGATTTCACCTGAACGTGAAGTTGATACCAAGTGACCTTTAGCGTGTTGTACTGTTTTCACATTGTGGAAACGTACTGTACCTTTGTTACGAACTTGTACGCTGTTAGCAGCAGAAGTTCGGCTCGCAGCACCACCTACGTGGAACGTACGCATTGTTAACTGTGTACCTGGCTCACCAATTGATTGAGCAGCCATTACACCCACAGATTCACCTGGATTCACCAAGTGACCGCGAGCAAGGTCACGACCGTAACATTTCGCACATACACCGAAAGTAGATTCACAGTTTACAACTGAACGTACTTTCACTTCATCGACACCTTGCTCTTCTAAGTAGTTTGCAAGTTTTTCGTCGATTAAAGTATTACGTGGAAGAATCACATCATCCGAACCTGGTTTCTTCGCATCTTCAGCAAGTACACGACCCAATACTCGAGTACCTAAGTTCTCGATGACATCGCCACCTTGAATGAACGGAGTCATTACAAGACCGTCGAAAGTACCACAATCTGGCTCAGTAATTACCAAGTCTTGTGCAACGTCAACCAAACGACGAGTCAAGTAACCTGAGTTCGCAGTTTTCAATGCAGTATCGGCCAAACCTTTACGTGCACCGTGTGTTGAAATGAAGTACTGAAGTACAGTCAAACCTTCACGGAAGTTTGCTTTAATTGGTGTTTCAATGATCGAACCATCTGGTTTCGCCATCAAACCACGCATACCCGCTAACTGACGAATCTGAGCTGCCGAACCACGGGCACCTGAGTCAGACATCATATAGATCGAGTTGAATGATTTTTGTTTCTCGTCTTCACCCTGTTTGTTTTTAACAGTAGTGAAAGATAAGTTGTCCATCATCGCTTTCGCTACTTGGTCGTTTGTACGCGCCCAAATATCGACAACTTTGTTATAACGTTCGCCGGCAGTTACGAAACCTTGCTCGAATTGTTGTTCAATTTCGCGAACTTCAACTTCAGCTTTTTCGATAATTGCTTGTTTTTGTGGCGGAATCAACATGTCTTCCATACCAACAGACACACCTGAGTGAGTCGCTTGACGGAAGCCCAAGTACATCAATTGGTCAGCGAAGATAACAGTATCTTTTAGACCTAATTTACGGTAGCAAGAGTTGATCAATTTAGAGATGTTCTTTTTAGTCATCTCAACGTTGATTTGTTGGAAATCCATACCTTCAGGTACAACTTCCCAAAGTAAACAACGACCTGGAGTTGTGTCTACAACAATGGTTTGTTGTTCACGGTTACCATTTTCGTCAATGACTGTTTGATGCACACGCGCTTTAACACGGGCATGCAGATCCACTTGGCCTGTTGCAAGTGCACGGTTTACTTCGTCAGTATCCGCAAACACCATGCCTTCACCTTTGGCATTGATCGCATCACGAGTGATGTAGTACAAGCCTAAGACAACGTCCTGAGAAGGTACGATGATTGGCTCACCGTTCGCAGGAGAAAGAATGTTGTTTGTTGACATCATTAACGCACGAGCTTCTAACTGAGCTTCAAGTGTTAATGGTACGTGTACCGCCATTTGGTCACCGTCGAAGTCGGCGTTAAATGCCGCACAAACTAACGGATGAAGACGGATTGCTTTACCTTCAATCAGGGTTGGTTCAAATGCTTGAAGACCCAAACGGTGAAGTGTAGGCGCACGGTTCAACATCACTGGATGTTGACGAATTACGTGAGCAAGTACGTCCCAAACTTCTGGAGTTTCACGCTCAACCATTTTCTTCGCAGCTTTAATGGTTGTCGCTTGGCCAGACGCTTGTAGTTTCGCGAAAATGAATGGTTTGAATAATTCAAGCGCCATTTTTTTCGGAAGACCACATTGGTGCAGACGTAAAGTTGGACCTACAGTAATTACCGAACGACCAGAGTAATCGACACGTTTACCCAATAAGTTTTGACGGAAACGACCTTGTTTACCTTTGATCATGTCTGCCAAAGATTTAAGAGGACGTTTGTTCGAACCGGTAATTGCGCGACCACGACGACCGTTATCAAGCAATGCATCTACAGACTCTTGTAACATACGTTTTTCGTTACGTACGATAATGTCTGGTGCTGCAAGGTCTAAAAGACGTTTTAAACGGTTGTTACGGTTGATTACACGACGGTAAAGATCGTTCAAGTCAGAAGTCGCAAAACGACCACCTTCTAGAGGAACCAACGGACGAAGATCAGGTGGAAGTACTGGAAGTACATTCATCACCATCCATTCTGGTTTGTTGTTCGACTCTTTGAACGCTTCCATCAATTTCAGACGTTTAGAGGCTTTTTTAAGCTTCGTTTCTGAAGTTGTATTTGGAATTTCTTCACGAAGACGTGAAATTTCAGCTTCAAGATCGATGTCTTTCAACAAATCTTGAACTGCTTCTGCACCCATTTTCGCAGTGAATTCATCACCGTGTTCTTCTAAAGCAGTGAAGTATTCTTCATCGTTTAGAAGTTGGTATTTCTCAAGTGGAGTCATACCTGGGTCAGTTACAACGTATGATTCGAAATACAATACACGTTCGATATCACGTAAAGTCATGTCTAAAAGCAGACCAATACGGCTAGGAAGTGATTTTAAGAACCAAATATGTGCAACTGGAGAAGCAAGGTCAATATGACCCATACGCTCACGACGTACTTTTGCAGTTGTTACCTCAACGCCACATTTTTCACAAATGACGCCTTTGTATTTCATACGCTTGTATTTACCACACAAGCATTCGTAATCTTTTACTGGACCAAAGATTTTGGCACAGAATAAACCATCACGTTCAGGTTTGAACGTACGGTAGTTAATGGTTTCAGGCTTTTTAACTTCACCATGAGACCACGACTTAATCATTTCTGGTGACGCAAGACCAATACGGATGCGATCAAACTCTACAGGAGCATGACCGTCTGAATCCGTCTTTTTGCGCATGATATCGAGCAAGTCTTTCAATTTTTTTCTCCGTGTGTTGTGGAGATTTTCACTTCACAACTGGGTCACAAATATTGTTTTTTAACTGAATTTTAATCCCCCTTAATCCCCCTTTTTCAAAGGGGGAAAAGTCCCTCTTTTGCAAAGAGGGATTTAGGGAGATTTAATGGAGATTCTTAGTCACCATTTTTCAGTTCAATGTTGATACCTAAAGAACGGATCTCTTTGGTCAATACGTTGAACGATTCAGGCATACCTGGGTCCATGTAATGGTTACCATCTACAATGTTCTTATAGATACGGGTACGACCTTCAACGTCATCCGACTTCACAGTAAGCATTTCTTGAAGTGTATATGCTGCACCGTAAGCTTCGAGTGCCCATACTTCCATCTCACCGAAACGCTGACCACCGAATTGTGCTTTACCACCAAGCGGCTGTTGAGTTACTAGAGAGTAAGAACCAGTAGAACGCGCATGCATCTTGTCGTCAACCAAGTGGTTCAGTTTCAACATGTACATGTAACCTACAGTTACAGGACGGTCAAAACGTTCACCTGTACGACCATCATACAATACTGTTTGACCAGTACGTGAAATGCCACCAAGTTCTAACAATTCTTTAATTTGTGATTCTTCAGCACCATCAAATACTGGTGTTGCTAAAGGAACACCTTTACGCAAGTTACCTGAAAGCACCAAGATTTCTTCATCAGTTAAGCTATCAAGATCTTCTTGTTCGCCACCAACTTTGTTGTAAATCTTGTCTAAGAAATCACGAAGCTCAAGTACAGTACGTTGCTCTTTCATCATCTTGTCGATTTGATCGCCAAGACCTTTAGCCGCCATACCTAAGTGAGTTTCAAGAATCTGACCCACGTTCATACGTGATGGTACACCCAGTGGGTTAAGTACAACATCAACTGGAACACCGTTTGCATCGTGTGGCATGTCTTCTACAGGCAAGATGTTGGATACAACACCCTTGTTACCGTGACGACCCGCCATCTTATCACCAGGCTGGATACGACGTTTAACTGCAAGGTAAACCTTCACAACTTTTAATACGCCAGTTGTAAGTTCGTCACCTGTAGAAAGTTTGCGTTTTTTCTCTGCAAATTTCTCGTCAATTTCAAGGCTCTTCTCTTTCAAGAACACTTGAATTTGAGTTAAACGTTCAGCAATCGCTTCATCGACTGGTTGGATTTCAATAAGATCAACCAACTCAAGACCAGACAATAACTCTTCAGTTAATTTGTCACCGCGTTTAGTTGTACCGCCACCGTTAGATTCTTGACCTTTCAATAGACGAACAATACGTTCACGAGCCGCTTCTTCGAAGATTTTGTATTCTTCTTTCAAGTCTTTACGGTAAGCATCAAGTTGTGCTTTCTCAATTGCTTGAGCACGTTCGTCTTTTTCAAGACCGTCACGTGTAAATACTTGAACGTCAATTACAGTACCTTTCACAGATGAAGATACACGTAATGAAGAGTCTTTTACGTCAGCCGCTTTTTCACCGAAGATTGCGCGAAGCAATTTTTCTTCCGGAGTTAACTGAGTTTCACCTTTAGGCGTTACTTTACCTACAAGAATGTCACCAGCAGTTACTTCAGCACCGATATAAACGATACCTGATTCATCCAATTTAGAAAGTGCAGCTTCACCCACGTTCGGGATATCCGCTGTAATTTCTTCAGCACCCAATTTGGTATCACGTGCAACACATGAAAGCTCTTGGATGTGGATAGACGTTAAACGATCTTCTTGAAGTACACGCTCTGATAGTAAGATCGAGTCTTCGTAGTTGTAACCGTTCCAAGTCATGAACGCTACACGCATGTTTTGACCCAATGCCAATTCACCGCCATCTGTTGATGGACCATCAGCAAGAACGTCACCACGTGCAACTTTATCACCTAAACGTACAACAACGTTTTGGTTGATACATGTATTTTGGTTCGAACGTGTGTATTTGATCAGGTTGTAGATATCTACACCTGCTTCGCCTGCCACCATCTCTTCTTCGTTTACACGAATAACGACACGAGAAGCATCAACGAATTCAATACGACCACCACGTTTCGCAAGTACACACACACCCGAGTCATGCGCTACGTTTGCTTCCATACCTGTACCAACAAGCGGTTTGTCAGCACGTAATGTAGGAACAGCCTGACGCTGCATGTTTGAACCCATCAATGCACGGTTGGCATCATCGTGTTCAAGGAACGGAATAAGTGATGCCGCTACAGATACAACCTGCTGAGCAGATACATCCATATGCGTTACTTTTTCTGGTGGAATACGTACGAATTCACCTTGGTGACGTACAGATACGAATTCTTCAGTTAAGTTACCGTCTTTATCGATACCAGAATCGGCCTGTGCAATCACAGTACCTACTTCTTCAATCGCAGAAAGGTATTCAACGTCATCCGTTACACGACCATCAACAACTTTACGGTATGGAGTTTCCAAGAAACCGAAGTTATTACATTTCGCATAAACAGAAAGTGAGTTGATCAAACCAATGTTTGGACCTTCAGGAGTCTCGATTGGACATACACGACCGTAGTGAGTTTGATGTACGTCACGTACTTCGAAGCCCGCACGTTCACGAGTCAAACCACCTGGGCCCAATGCTGATACACGACGTTTGTGTGTAATTTCAGACAACGGGTTGTTTTGGTCCATGAACTGAGACAACTGGCTTGAACCAAAGAATTCTTTGATTGCAGCAGCAACTGGTTTCGCATTGATTAAATCTTGCGGAGACAAGTTATCAGTTTCAGCTTGAGATAAACGTTCTTTAACAGCACGTTCAACACGAACTAGACCAACACGGAATTGGTTTTCTGTCATTTCACCAACAGAACGAACACGACGGTTACCCAAGTGATCGATATCGTCGACTTCACCTTTACCGTTACGGATTTCAACTAATGTTTTCAATACATCAGTGATGTCTTCGTTCGAAAGAATGCCTTCAACTTCACGAGACTTCTGATCCGTACCCACTTCGTAAGGACGACCCAAACGACGGTTGAACTTCATACGACCTACTGGTGATAAATCATAACGTTCAGAAGAGAAGAACAAGTTGTTGAATAAGTTTTCAGCAGCTTCTTTTGTTGGTGGCTCACCTGGACGCATCACTTTGTAGATTTCTACAAGTGCTTCTTCACGACCAGTTGTAGTATCTGCACGTAAAGAATCCGCAATGAATGGACCACGGTCGATATCATTGGTATAAAGTACGTTGAATTGTTTAACGCCGCCTTCAGCCAATTTCACCATAATTTCATGGCTAAGCACGGTATTTGCCGCAACAACTTCGCCATCACGTAACGTTACATCTTCAGCAACAATACGTTCATATAGGTATTCATCAGGAACAGAAAGTTTTTCAAGACCTGCTGCTTCCATTTGACGAACATGGCGCGCGTTAATACGTTTACCTTGTTCAACAATTGTTTTACCGTCTGTACCCACGATATCAAACTGTGCCATTTCGCCACGTAGACGTTCTGGAACCAAGTCAATTTGATAGCTACCCATATCAAGATATACAGGTACTTTTTCGTAGAACATGTCTAGGATTTGTTCGTTGTTATAACCCAAGGCACGAAGCACAACAGTCGCAAGTAATTTACGACGACGGTCAATACGAACATAGACAAGATCTTTTGCATCGAATTCAAAGTCTAACCATGAACCACGGTAAGGAATGATACGAGCAGAATAAAGAACTTTACCGCTAGAGTGAGTTTTGCCTTTATCGTGGTCAAAGAACACACCTGGTGAACGGTGTAATTGAGATACGATTACACGCTCAGTACCATTGATCACAAAGGTACCGTTGTCTGTCATAAGTGGCATTTCACCCATGTAGACTTCTTGCTCACGCACATCTTTGATTGTTTTAGTTTCGCGATCTTTAATGATCAGACGAATTTTTACACGCATTGGCGCCGCATAAGTTGAGCCACGAAGAATACATTCGCGCACATCAAATTCAGGCTTACCAAGACTATACTCAACAAATTCTAAAGCAGCATTGCCAGAATAACTTTCAATAGGAAAAACTGAACGAAATGCGGCTTGGAGACCGATATCTTCGCGGTTTTTTGGAGTTTTGCCGTCTTGAAGGAAAGTTCGGTACGAGTCGACTTGAATCGCGAGCAAGTACGGAACATCCATTACCTTGGGCAATTTACCAAAATTCTTACGGATCCGTTTCTTTTCGGTATATGAGTATGCCATCTGGAGTCCTCGGAAAGTAAACTAAGTCCGCCTGCAGAACGAACTTAGAAGGAATTACGCAGGCCGATATGGCCACCACTTTCACAAATGCTGCAATTTTTAGTGGTATTAAAACGCTTAACAATATTTTTTTTACTGAAAAATATTGGTAAGCGTTTGGTTTTATAAATTATTTTTAATTTGTATGATTTTTATATCATGCAAACAAAAATCGAGCCGATAATTGTAACGCAAAAAGGCTGATGACCCAAGGGCCACCAGCCATTTTTTGGAGCCGATTATAAAAAAATCGACTCCCCTTAAGATTACTTAAGTGTAACTGTAGCACCAGCTTCTTCAAGTTTTTTCTTAAGTTCTTCGCCTTCTTCTTTAGAAACGCCTTCTTTAAGAACTGAAGGAGCGCTTTCAACAAGATCTTTAGCTTCTTTAAGACCAAGGCCAGTAGCTTCACGAACTGCTTTAATTACAGCAACTTTGTTAGCACCGAAAGAAGTCAACTCAACGTTGAATTCTGATTGTTCTTCAGCAGCAGCACCAGCAGCGCCAGGAGCAGCAGCAACTGCTACAGCAGCAGCAGATACGTTGAATTTTTCTTCGAAAGCAGAAATAAGTTCAACAAGTTCAAGAACAGTTTTTTCAGCAACTGCGTTTAAGATTTCTTCGTTTGTTAAAGCCATGAGAGTAACTCCAAATGGGTATTGAATGGTGTGTAAATTGATTTAAGCTTAAGCAGCTTCTGACTCGTTTTTCTCTTTGAGCGCTGTAATAAGGCGACCCAATTTCGAAATAGGAGCTTGAAGAACGTTTGCAAGCATAGTAAGCGCTTTCTCTTGGTTTGGAAGGTTCGCGATAACGCTAACTTCAGCACCTTGATAAACTTTACCGTCAAATGCAGCAGCTTTAAGTTCAAATGCTTTATTAGTTTTAGCAAATTCTTCGAACAAACGAGCAGCTGCGCCCATGTCGTCTTCAGAAGTTGAGAAAGCTAAGATTGTTGGGCCAACAAGGTTGTCGCTCAAGATATTGAATTGAGTATCTTGAAGAGCACGTTTAGCCAAAGTGTTACGAACTACGCGAGTAGCAACACCTAGTTTACGAGCTTCAACACGTAGAGCAGTTAATTGCTCAACAGTTAAACCTTGATAGTCAGCAACAACAGCAGCATACGCAGTAGAAGCAACTTCAGTTACTTCAGCTACGATCTGTTTTTTGCCTTCGATAAGAAGAGCCATTGTAAAACCTCCTAACGGTGATTTATGCACCTATACAGATGCACTCCCAATTCGTTAGCTCATCACTGAACCAACACGCGGAGGAGGAACAAATCACACCACCGCGTCTACTCAGGCTGGGCTATTAAGAAGAAAGCATAAAACTCCCCTCGCCTGAGGTCTTTGACGCTGATAAATCTAAATTTATCAATTCAAAGTTTGCCTGAATTACGCAAAATACGACGGAGCGTTTCTTGCGTAATATTTAAAGCAGCGCTTTAAATAATACTCAGGGCTTTAAAATTCTGTAATAAGTCGAAACTTATTTAGAAACGTTTGCCACATCAACAACAAGACCAGGACCCATAGTAGAGCTTAGAGTGATCTTTTGGATGTAAACACCTTTAGAAGTAGCAGGTTTTGCTTTCTTAAGGTCTGCTACAAGAGCTTCAACGTTTGAACGAACAGCTTCAGCAGTGAAACCTACTTGACCGATCGCAGCGTGGATGATACCTGCTTTGTCTACACGGTAACGTGCTTGACCAGCTTTCGCATTTTTAACAGCAGAAGCTACGTCAGGAGTTACAGTACCCACTTTAGGGTTTGGCATTAAGCCACGTGGACCAAGAATCGTACCTAACTTACCAACAACGCGCATTGCATCCGGAGCTGCAATTACTACGTCAAAGTCAAGGTTACCCGCTTGGATGCTTTCAGCAAGATCATCAAAACCAACAACGTCCGCGCCTTCAGCTTTAGCAGCTTCAGCAGCAGCGCCTTGAGCAAACACAGCTACACGTACAGTTTTACCAGTACCTGCAGGAAGTGTAGTCGCGCCACGAACAACTTGGTCAGATTTACGAGGATCAACACCTAGGTTTACAGCAACATCCAAAGATTCTTTGAATTTTACTGCTGGAAGGCCGTTAAGAACTGCAACTGCTTCTTCCAAAGTGTAAACTTTGTTAGCTTCAACAGCAGCAACAATGGCTTTTTGACGTTTAGTTAATTTAGCCATGTCTTATAGCTCCACTTCCAAGCCCATAGAACGCGCAGAACCAGCAATGGTACGTACACGTGCGTCTAAATCAGCACCAGTAAGATCTGGTTCTTTAGTAGTCGCAATTTCTTCTAATTGAGCGCGAGTCAACTTACCAACTTTAGTTTTGTTAGGTACAGCTGAACCCTTTTGGATGCCCGCAGCTTTCTTAAGAAGAATCGCAGCAGGAGGAGTTTTCATGATGAATGTGAACGACTTGTCGTTGTACACAGTGATCACTACTGGAATTGGAAGACCAGCTTCAACTTTTTGTGTCGCAGCATTGAATTCTTTACAGAATGCCATGATGTTAACACCACGTTGACCTAGTGCAGGACCAATCGGTGGAGATGGATTTGCTTTACCAGCTGGAACTTGCAGCTTGATATAGCCGTCAATCTTCTTAGCCATTTCAATTACCTCTGGGTACTAACGCCGCTAGGCTCCCCATACATATAAGTAACGATACCGTTACAACAACAATGCCCGACTCATAACAAATCGGGCGTTTATCAACCAAGTTAAATTAAACCGATTTTTCGACTTGGCGAAATTCCAGCTCAACCTGAGTTGGTCGATTAAATACATTAATCGTCAACGTTAAACGTGACTTATCGTATAGAACTTCTTCCACCACGCCTTTAAAATCGGTGAATGGACCGTCAATTACGAGTAATTCTTCACCTGGTTCAAACATCGTCTTAGGACGAGGTGCTTCGCCAGTATTGCGTACACGTGCAAGAATCGCATCAGCTTCTTTTTGCGTAATTGGTGCAGGCTTTTCTGCAGTACCACCGATGAAACCTAATACTTTTGGACATTCTTTAACAATGTGCCAAGTTTCATCATTCATTTCCATCTCGACTAACACATAGCCGGGAAAGAATTTACGCTCAGATTTACGTTTCTTACCATCCTTCATTTCCACTACTTCTTCAGTAGGGACAAGGACTTCACCAAAGCTATCGGCTACAGCGCTACGCTGGATTCGATCATTAAGTGAGCGTAACACTTGTTTTTCATAACCAGAATAGGCATGAATAATGTACCAACGTTTCATAGCTCTCTTACCCGATAATAAACTTCATTAACCAGCTCAAAGCATAGTCAAAGCACCATAATAAAATAGATGCCACTAAGACTACCGCAAGTACCTGCCAAGATGTGGTCATGGTCTCTTGCTTGGTTGGCCAAGTCACTCGACGTAACTCAATTCGAGCATCTTTCAACAATCGAACAAAGCCTTTGCCTTGATGGGTGGCGTATAATAAACCTAAAGCCACGATGATACAAGCCAAAATTACCCCAACACGGACCCAAACATCATTCGCTGGTGCCCAGTATGCTGGCAAATGTTGATTCACCATCATAGAACTACCGAGTAAAATCAACGCGATAACCCACAGAACATAGTCTAAAGGGGAACCAGAATTAACAACTTCAGCAGGATTATTTCTTTGAGGAATTGGCGCGTCGCTTAATGCGTCACGCGATTTATCATTCGACATTTTTGTACTCGTCGTAGGATTCGCGACTTATTATATGACCAGTTGAGCCAGCATCAAGCTTCTTTTTAAAAAAATTTGGCAGGCCAGGAGGGACTCGAACCCCCAACATTCGGTTTTGGAGACCGACGCTCTACCAATTGAACTACTGACCTGCAGAGCAAATCGAGAGTCGAAACTCTCGATCTGTACAAAGATAACTGTATTATATTATGCAGTTACTTTAGAAACAACACCCGCACCAACTGTACGGCCACCTTCACGGATCGCGAAGCGTAAGCCAGCGTCCATTGCGATTGGGTGGATTAATTCTACTGACATTTCTACGTTGTCACCAGGCATAACCATTTCAACGCCTTCTTTAAGCGCGATTGCACCAGTTACGTCAGTTGTACGGAAGTAGAACTGTGGACGGTAACCGTTAAGGAATGGAGTATGACGACCACCTTCGTCTTTAGAAAGTACGTATACTTCTGCGTCGAATTTAGTATGCGGTTTGATTGTACCTGGTTTAGCAAGTACTTGACCACGTTGAACGTCTTCACGTTTAGTACCACGTAGAAGAACAC
>NZ_VPEK01000024.1:0-42771 GCF_013417145.1 Acinetobacter sp. YH16044 | reverse complement strand
GTTGAATTTCTTTGTCAGACATAGTGATCAGCATCTATATTTTATATCCAGTCCATGGTGATAAAAATCATCATAAACCAGACATTTTTATTGGTGAGAATATAGACACTTTAAATGGGTTCTAACATTTCATTTCGTATAACAGCCATTATGTTAAATGGAGGAGATCTGACATAATTCTTGGCTTCAGTTAACTTTCTAAAAATCTTATGACTACACTTAATATCGAAAAGAAAGCAAATCCCCTTTTAAGTGATGAGGCTCAAGAATTGTTGTGTTTTGCAACAATTAGTGAATCTAAATCTTGGAAAGATGTTCTCAATTTGTATTTAGAAATTAAAGCAAAAAATGCTCCTAAGAAAGTGTTAATGCTTTTAGAAGATATAGGACAGTGTGAATATACGTCTATGCATGCTTCGATGGGAGATGGACTTTATTTTGATACATCGGAAATTATTGAAGAGGGTGAAGATGAAGATATAAGCTATGACAACACCCTGCCATTTCAGGTTAAGTATCATATTGATCAATTATTAAGATCTGAAAATAAGGTGAACATTCATGATCTACATGGAAAATTTAATTATAGTGATCAAGACCTATCTGTTTTATTAAAAATTAATGAGCAGCCTGAAAAAATTTTAGATGAAGTTATTCAAATTAAATTAGTTAATTCTGAAAATGATCATGAAAAATTTGCAGCACAGCTCAATGGATATTTTAGTTGTGATCTATCTCCTTTTGAATCTTTCAGTTTAATCCAATATTTGGATAAGAATTTTGATCTAGAATATGTTGGCTTAGGTGCGAGTTTATTATTTTTTATCAAGAAGCCAAGCTTTACCTTAGAGAAACTGGATTCTCTCTTCGAAGAATTAGATAACATTTATTCTTATAATCAAGAAACTAGTAGTAGGTTGAAACGACATTTATCAGATCATAATTATATGATCTTACCGTATGTTGATTCTCTAGATATATTTGATTTAGATGGATAATGAATATTAAGTTCCCCTAAAATTAACATAATACACGCTATACGAATACTAACTTTTATTTCATATAAATCATTATTTTATGCTGATATGAAAAGCCCTATCATCACAGATTGGGCTTTTTTGTTGATTCTTCATCTTCCACGGTTTTTTTAATGAAATCTAATGCTATAGCAACCAAAAATGTACAGATTAAATAAGAATAGATGTCCACGTGGTTATTGATTTGCAGATAGACAAATAAAAGGATTGGGGCGTCATTGATGGTCAAATTCACGTACAATATCAACTAATTTGCAGGTAGATATCCTGCCTTATCAGATGATTCTGTTCTCCCGTTGAATATTGGCATACATATGGCGCAAGCAAAGAAATCTTTTCCGCAGCAAAAGTCGGAATTACATGCACGAAATCTGCACCGTAGTCGTTACGATTTTCCTCAGTTAATCAAGAGCTGTAAGGAACTTGCACCTTTTGTCAGCCCAAATAAATATAACGATTTATCGGTAGATTTTTCTGATCCGCACGCTGTGAAAATGTTGAATAAAGCATTGCTCAAGCATTTTTATGGCATTCAATATTGGGATATTCCTCAAGATTATCTTTGTCCGCCTATTCCGGGGCGAGCGGACTATATCCACTATTTGGCTGACTTGTTGAGTGCTAACAATAAAGGTCTGATTCCAGCTGGAAACACCGTTCAAGTCTTAGATATTGGCGTTGGCGCGAACTGTATTTATCCGATCATTGGTCATCGAAGCTATGGCTGGAAATTTGTCGGCTCAGACATTCATGCTGCATCGGTTAAAAGTGCCCAATTTATTGTGGAGGCAAATCCGAATCTGCGTAAAGGTATTCAGATTCGATTGCAGAAAAAAGCGAGCAATATTTTCAATGGTGTGATCAAACCTTCAGATTGTTTTGATTTGACCATGTGTAATCCGCCATTTCATGCCTCGCAAGATGAAGCCAACGCGACAGCAACGCAAAAATTAAGAAAACTGGGCAAGCCGGTTGATCGTACCAAGGTGGTGTTAAACTTTGGAGGTCAAAAAAACGAACTCTGGTGTGATGGCGGCGAAGAACGATTTGTCTGCCAAATGGTGCAAGAGAGCATTCAGTTTGCAGAGCAATGCCTTTGGTTTAGTACACTAGTTTCCAAGAAAACAACATTGCCAGTGCTTTTAAAGGCCTTAGCGAAGAGCGGCGCAGTGGATGTGAAAACCATTAAAATGACGCAGGGACAAAAAGAAAGCCGTTTTGTCGCTTGGACTTTTTTAGATTCAAAGCAGCAGCAAGCGTGGAAGAATGCACGTTGGACTTCAGCTTAAGTCTGTCTTCTTTGGAAATTTGGGTCATCAGTGCACTATTCCATGAATAGAGGCGAGGCATTGCAAGTATGGCGTCTTGGATCAATCCGGCGAATTTTTGCTAAACAAGACGCATTGTTAATTGTTACAAAAAACAGCATCTAGCGATTTTTGATTATTTCGTGTTCTAAATGCCTTAAATTTTCTGCAAGGGCTTCTTTTATATGTGAAAAATGCGCGGAATTGAACTGCAAATGCGTATGTTTATCATTTAAATTTTATATAAATCATAAACTTACAAAAATTATATTTTGCATTCATTTTGAAACTTGTCCATAATATTTGAAAAGGGTATGGAGTGAAGAAAATGCGTGGCAATCCAGAAGTCGTAGACTACTTAAATATGCTGATCGGTGGCGAACTGGCTGCTCGTGATCAATACTTAATTCATTCCCGTATGTATGAAGATTGGGGCCTGAGCAAAATCTTTGAACGTATCGATCATGAAAGCCAAGAAGAAGGCTCACATGCAGATGCATTGATTCGTCGCGTATTGTTCCTTGAAGGAACGCCGAATATGAATCGTGATGATATTGAAGTCGGTACAGACGTTGTGACCTGTTTAAAAGCGGATTTGGCGCTTGAATATCATGTTCGTGAGAAACTTGCACAAGGTGTAAAATTGTGTGAAGAAAAGGGTGACTATGTGACCCGTGATATGCTGCGTCAGCAAATGTCAGATACTGAAGAAGATCATACTTACTGGCTTGAAAAGCAAATGCGTTTGATCGAACTTATTGGCCTACCAAATTATATTCAGTCTCAAATGTAATTTAAAAAATATCCAAAAAACCCAGCTTCTGCTGGGTTTTTTATTGGGGCATGAAAACTATTGTTGTAGTCTTTTGATATCTGCCAAGACTTGCGCCGCATGTGTCTGTGTAATCACACTGGTGTAGTGATAAACAATAATGCCTTTCGGGTCAATGAGAAAGGTTTCACGTTTGGCAACTTTCAAAATCCCTAAGTTTCGTACAATACCTAACTGAGTAGCCAGCTTGTGCTGTTGGTCGGCAAGAATTGGAAAGGGAAGTCCGAGTGCTTTAGAGAACTTTTGATGTGATGCAACATCATCTAAGCTTGCGCCCAAAACAACCGCATTACTTTTTAAAAATTGTGGATATAGGGTTTTAAATTGATTGGCTTCTTCTGTACAACCGGGTGAGTTGTCTTTGGGATAAAAGTACAGAACGAGCCATTTCCCTTGATATTGCTTCAGTTCGTGCCATTTTCCGTTTTGATCTTGTAATTTAAAGTTGGGTGCGGGTGTGCCTACCCATTGTTTTTGTTTGTTTTGACTGGTGCTGAGTATTGATGTTTCAGCAACTGTGATTTGGGTCGTTGCTATTAAAGCACATGTCATGAAACAGATTTTTAGCAATGAAGAAACTTTCATAGAGCATCAGTTTATATTGTTCTTTATCTGATCTTAGCAAATTTTAAAGCGCTGTAGGCTGGCTGATTTTATATTTATTGAAGTCGATTGCGAATGTCTTTTGGCAAATCGGTTGATGTGCTGAAATGCCACTATCAAACTTGCTTTGAACTTTTATACTATGTGGAATCGTTTAATTTTAGAGTTTGTATTGAATCAACATATTTTACTTATTACTGGCTGGGGCGGCGGTCGTAAATTACTTGCTCCTTTACAGCAGGCATTGATCGCTCAAGGTTATCAGGTCGAATTATGGAATATTTTTGATGCCTTAAATCTAGAAGTGCTCGAACAGAAAGTTGAATTGGCGCAGCAATTTGATGTGATTATTGGCTGGTCTCTTGGTGGTCAATTGGCGACGATTTTGGTAGATGAAATTCAAAAAAAATATCAACAACAGAAAGTGCTGATCACATTAGGTTCAAATCCAAGTTTTGTGGCTGATGAACAGTGGCCTGCTGCGATGGATCAAGTCAGTTTTCAAAGCTTCAAACAATCTTTCGAGCAGGATGCAATTTCGACCCTAAAAAAGTTTGGTTATATGGTTTGTCAGGGCACTGATAGCAGCAAGCAAGATTTCATCACCTTGCAAAGTTTGATTCAAGCGCAAAATTTAGATGTGCTTCGAGCAGGATTGAACTGTTTGGAGAAGCTCAATAATGTCAGTATCTTGAAAAATTACACAGGTCATCAATACCATATTTTTGCTAAGCAAGATTATTTGGTTAGTTACAAAGTTGAGCGATTATTGCGTAATTTAGCTGTAAAGTTTTTGGAGACAGAATTGGTTTCCGGCTCACATGGCTTTCCATTGTTTCAATCTGAAGTCATAAGTTGCAAAATCTGCCAATATTTAAAGAAAATAGAACAAATCTCTGACTAGCTGGGCTTTATGGCAATTTATTTTTCATTGCCGTGGGTTTAACATCTTGCCACATTGATGTTTAAGCCTGATACATGGAGTGAGGGATGGCCAATTTAACCGATCTACAATTTGATCAGCAGCATATTTGGCATCCCTATACATCGATGACTCAGCCCCTTCCAACGTTTAAAGTGAAACGTGCGCAAGGGGTGATGATTGAGCTTGAAGATGGTCGTCAATTGATTGACGGTATGTCTTCATGGTGGTGTGCGATTCATGGTTATAACCATCCCGAGTTAAATCAGGCTGTGACCGATCAACTGCAACAGATGTCACATATCATGTTTGGTGGATTGACGCATGATCCCGCGATTCAATTGGCTAAATTACTGTTAAAAATCACCCCGCCCAGTTTAGATAAAATCTTCTTTGCCGATTCAGGTTCGGTTGCTGTCGAAGTAGCCTTGAAAATGGCAGTGCAGTATTGGGCGTCTTTGCATCAACCGAATAAAACCAATTTTGTCACTCCACGTTCTGGCTATCATGGCGACACTTGGAATGCGATGTCTGTGTGTGATCCCGTGACAGGGATGCATCAAATTTTTGGCCCAAGTTTGCCAAATCGAATTTTTGTTCCTGCGCCGCAAATTGGCTTTGACCAAGCGTGGAATTCAGCGGATATTGCTGAACTAGAAAAGACTCTGATTGAACAGCATGAAAATATTGCGGGATTGATTCTTGAGCCGATTGTACAAGGCGCAGGAGGTATGCGTTTCTATCATCCTGAATATTTGCGTCAAGCTAAATTACTCTGCAAGCAATACAATATCTTGCTGATCTTTGATGAGATTGCGACTGGCTTTGGGCGAACAGGAAAACTCTTTGCTTGGGAATGGGCTGCAGTCGAGCCAGATATTATGTGTATTGGTAAAGGACTGACAGGCGGTTATATGACCTTGTCTGCAACCCTGACTACGCAGAAAGTCGCAAATACGATTAGCCAAGGCGAAGCCGGCGTGTTTATGCATGGCCCAACCTTTATGGCAAATCCTTTGGCTTGCGCTGTGGCTGTAAAAAGTACCGAACTGCTGCTTTCTCAAGATTGGCAAGCCAATATTCGACGTATCGAAACTCAATTGAAGTTTCATTTACTAGCACTTTCATCGCTTGAACATGTCAAAGATGTGCGAATACTTGGTGCTATTGGTGTGGTGGAATTGACCTTCAATGTAGATATGAAAATGCTACAACAGGAGTTTGTCCGTCGTGGCATTTGGATTCGTCCATTCGGTAAGCTAGTTTATGTGATGCCGCCCTATATTATTTCTGAGTATGAATTAAAAATTTTGCTAGAACAAATGGTTGAGGTGGTGAAAAACATGGGGCAGTCGGTATGAATCTGCTTAGCCATTTTTCAGATCAACTTGATCAACTGAAACAGCAAGGCAACTTACGTCAGTTCACTTCTAATCTTCAGCACGATCATTGCATCAGTATTCACAATCACAATATGTTGAATTTAGCGTCAAATGACTATTTAGGTCTGGCTTCAAACCTACATCTACGTGAACAATTTTTTGATGAAACCCCGAACGCACAGCGTTGGATGAGTTCATCCTCTTCGCGTTTATTAACTGGAAACTTTCCTGAATATGAACAACTTGAATCAACATTAAGTGATGCCTTTCATGGCCGATCAGCACTGTTATTTAATAGCGGCTATCACATGAATATCGGGATTTTACCTGCACTGGCAGACAGTAAAACCTTGATATTGGCGGATAAGCTGATTCATGCCAGTATGATTGATGGCATCCGATTATCGAGTGCGAAATATGTACGTTATCGCCATAATGATTTGGCGCATCTTTCTCAGCTTTTATGCAAATATCATGAAGATGAGGCTTTTGAGCGGATCATTGTGGTGACTGAATCGATTTTCAGTATGGATGGTGATGAAACCGATTTGGCTGAACTGGTACGGATCAAAAAACAATTTCCCAAAGTGATGTTGTATGTCGATGAGGCGCATGCAATCGGTGTGCGCGGTGAGCGTGGTTTAGGCTGTGCTGAACAATATCAGACGATTGATGATATTGATCTTTTAGTCGGGACATTTGGTAAAGCACTGGCTTCAATAGGGGGGTATCTCATCTGTCATGCGATTATTCGTGACTATTTGATTAACTCGATGCGACCGTTGATTTTTAGTACTGCACAGCCCCCGATCTGTATGGCGTGGACAGATTTTATTTTCAAGAATGTTTTAAATTTAAAAGCAGAGCGTCACCATTTACAGCAAATCAGTCAAAATTTGCAACAAGCGGTGCAAGACAAAGGTTTTGATTGTCCATCTACATCACATATTGTGCCCGTCATTATTGGCGAGTCGAATAAAACTGTTGCCAAGGCTCAAGCTTTGCAAGCGGCAGGTTTTTATATCATGCCTGTACGTCCGCCCACTGTGCCGCAGCATAGTTCGCGCTTACGCATTTCACTCACTGCTCAGATTACACAAACTGATTTGGATCAGTTGACTCAATTGTTGTGAGTGACTTGTGAATAATTTTGAGATTGATAAATCCCAAGTGGCGTTACGCTTTGCTCAGGCAGGGCACAGCTATGCTGAACATGCCGTAGCACAAAAAGAGATTGCTCAACATTTATTTGAGTTGATGCAGCAGTATTGTCCAAAGTTGCAAAATCATCCTGTGGAAACGCTTTTTGAAATTGGATGTGGCCCGGGGAATTTAAGCCATTTAATGCTGGAAAATATGCAAATCAATCGTATGGTTTTAAATGATCTATATGCAGAAATTCAACAGCATTTTCCGTCAAGTCCACAGATTCAGTACAGACTTGGAGATATCGAACAACTTGAATTTCCACAGCATATCGACTTGATCGCATCGAGTTCGGCTTTGCAATGGGTAGGGAACTTTGCGGGCATTGTCGAAAAAGCCTTTCAAAGTTTAAATCCAGAGGCATATTTTTGTTTTTCGACCTTTGGACAGCAGAATTTACAGGAAATAAAAGCTTTGACTGGGCAGGGTTTGGACTACCTCGATATCGATATGCTTCAAGCTATATTAAGTCAAAATGGTTTTGAAATTCTGCATCTTTCAGAGCAGACAGCGGCATTATATTTTGATCATCCAAAGCAGGTTTTGCAGCATTTAAAAGCGACAGGTGTGACTGCGACAGCCTCACATTTTCGTTGGACGAAACAATCGCTCTTTGATTTTTATTCAGCATATCAACAGTTTTCTTTGCGTGATGAATCTGGGCAGATGCGTTATGCACTGACCTATCATCCGATTTTTTGTATTGCACGGAGAATGCCATGACAGGGCAAGTTTATTTCATTAGTGGGATCGATACAGGCATCGGTAAAACATATACCACGGGCTATTTGGCTAAAATATGGAATGAACAAGGGGCGCGAACGATCACGCAAAAGTTGATCCAAACAGGCAATGTTGATATTTCTGAGGATATAGAACAACATCGTCAAATTATGGGCACGGGGTTGTTGGTCGAAGATGAAACCAAACTCACGATGCCTGAAATATTTAGTTATCCTGCGTCGCCACATCTCGCCACCAAAATCGATGGACGTGACATTGATTTTGCTAAAATTGAATATGCGACAAAACGTTTAACTGAAAAATATGACAACGTTTTAGTCGAAGGTGCGGGTGGTTTGATGGTGCCTTTAACCACAGACCTTTTAACCATCAACTATGTTGTAGAGAAACAATATCCCGTTATTTTGGTGACATCAGGTCGTTTGGGCAGCATTAACCATACGATTTTAAGTTTGGAAGCACTAAAAAGTCGTGGCTTAGTGCTTTATGCACTGGCTTATAATTTAAATGATGAATCGCAAGATGCATTGATTTCTAAAGATACTGCTGAATATTTAAAAGCATATTTAGCGAAACACTTTCCAGAGGCGTTATGGATTGATGTTCCTGTATTGGCATAATGGGCTAACTCTTTATATTGACAATAATTGGGCGTATTTATGACGGATCATGCGTTTATAGAACTTGCGATTCAACTTGCGAAAGAAAATATTGAGCAAGGTGGGCGACCATTTGGTGCTGTGATCGTTAAGCATGGTGCTGTGGTGAGTACAGGGGTGAATCAAATATTAATCTCAGGCGATCCGACATCTCATGCCGAGTTAAATGCATTAAGACAAGCCGCACAAAATTTAAATACGACGTCTTTGAAGGACTGTGTCGTTTATGCGAGCGGACAACCGTGTCCAATGTGTTTGGCAGCTCTGCGAATGGTTGGAGTTGAAAAAATTGTGTATGCCTATTCAAATGCTGATGCAGAAGCCTATGGCTTATCTACAGCAGAGATTGCCGAAAAATTAAGACATGAACCACATGAACAGCAAGGGTTGAGTTTTAGTCAGTTAAAGCCAAACTCTGATCATGAGCTATATGATTTTTGGAAGCAGAAAAATACTTAATAAATACTATGTGTTTATTTCTGAGTCACTAACTGTATAGATTTCTGTGAAGAATTAAAAAAGCCAACTGAGGTGATCAGTTGGCTTTTTTTGTTGGGGAGCAATTATTGATTTGCTGAGACCCCAATTTTTTTGACATTCAAACGTTGTGCTGCGGCCATCACCATTGCGACATCTTTATATTCTGTCATTTTGTCAGGTTGCACTTTGATCGTATCCTGATCTGCTTGTTGTGCAACACCAGCAAAAAGTGTTTCTAAAGCTTGCTTATTGGCAACGGGTTGACCATTCCAAAATAATTTACCTTGTGCATCAATGCGTAAAGTGACCGGCTCAGGCGGCTTTTCATTGGTTGGCGGTGGCGTACCGTTTGGCAAATCAATATTGATCGAATTATTTGGAATTGGAATTGTGATAATAAACATAATGAGCAAAACCAACATCACATCGATCAATGGCGTCATGTTGACGTCCAACATAACATCATCGTCTTTATCGGAACCGACATTCATTCCCATACCTTGTCCCTCATCCGATTATGGTGCGGCAACAGGAGTAGTGACAAAAGCAATTTTGCCAATTCCTGCTGCTTGTGTTGCACTAATGACTTCATCAATCGCTTCATATTTTGTCACCTGATCGCCACGGATATGAACTTCAGGTTGCGGACGCTTTTTAGCTTCCGCTTGTAGTCGACTGATCAGCGTATCTTTATCTGCAATGTATTTTTCATTCCAGAAGATATCGCCATTTTTATTGACAGCAATCTGAATATTGATCGGTTTGGTTTCATAAGGAGTGTTCTTTTCCTCAGGTAACTTCACCGGAACTGTATGGATTGCAACAGGTACTGTAATTAAGAAAATAATGAGCAGTACCAACATAATATCAACCAAAGGTGTTGTATTAATGGCTGAAATTACATCATCTTCGTCACCATCTGAATTGACCATCATTCCCATGGCTGATGCCTCTCTTATTTGGTGTCGTTATTATTGTTTTTGATCTCACCGCTTAAAAGTACGGTGTGTAGATCTGAACCAAAGGTACGAACATTATCTAGAACTGCTTTATTACGACGCGTTAACCAGTTATAGCCAAGAACCGCAGGTACTGCTACAGCCAAACCAATTGCCGTCATAATTAGGGCTTCACCGACTGGGCCTGCAACTTTATCAATAGATGCTTGACCTGAAATACCAATTGCCGTTAAAGCATGGTAAATACCCCAAACTGTACCGAACAAACCCACAAATGGTGCAGTCGAACCGACAGTTGCGAGAAAAGCCAATCCACCACTTAAATGGCTTTGAATTTTATCGATAGCACGCTGGATTGAAATAGTCACCCATGTGTTGAAGTCGATACGTTCCAGCAGATTACCGCCATGTTTTTTGGTTGAATTAATGCCTTTTTCTGCAATAAAGCGGTATGCACTCGATTCGTCTAAGGTTTCTGCTGCGCTATCAATTGAAGCAGCATCCCAAAATTTAGCTTCGGCTTCTTTGCCTTGACGTTTAATTTTAGCTTGTTGAATAAATTTAGTGACCATGATGTACCAAGTTCCAATCGACATCAGGACCAAGATAAAGAGTGTCGATTTAGCAACGATGTCACCTTCACGCCATAGTGCTTCTAAGCCATACGGGTTATAGACTTCTTTGGTTGCTGTAGGCATTGGTGGCGGTGCAGGTGTATTTGTTGTATTCGTAGTTTCTACTTGTGTTGTTGCAGTATTTGCAGATTCTTCAGCAAATGCTGCTTGCAGTGGGAGTAATGTACTTGTTACTAAAACTGTAGCAGATGCAAAAATACGCGCAGATTTCATCATTTTATTCATTTATATTCTCCAAATTTTTGTAGATTCATTAATCAAGTTTAAATTCGTATTCAATATCAAACCAATCTTCAACTGGCTCACCATTTTTGAGTGCAGGCTTAAATGTACATAAGCTGAATGCTTTGCTAGCAGCCTTATCTAGAGATTTAGTACCACTCGATTTTTTGACCTTCACTTGTTTCGCACTGCCGTCAGGCCCAACCAATACAGAGATGCGGACAGTTCCTACTTCTTCTGCCATTGCAGCTTCACGAGGGTAATCTGGTTCTTTACATCCAACGCTTCCCTCAGATGCACCACGTGTTTCCCCAGCTGGTTTTGGAGCAGGGGCAGGAGCGGGTGCTGCCGCAGCGACTGGTGCAGGTGCTGCAACAGGGCTAGGAGATGGAGAGGTTGTAGGCGTAGGTGTTGAAACGGCTTTAACTGTTTGTGTTGGTGCAGCTTTTTCAACAACCTTTTGTTCAGGTTGAGGGTCTGGTGTTTTGAGCACTTCCTTAACGAGTTTTGGTAGTTCAGGTGGTTTTTCAATTGGTTTCGGTTTTTCTGGCTCAGGTTTTTTATCTTGAATAATGATTAATTCAACAGGTTCTTCTACAGTTTTCTCACCTTTTTTGGACAGGCCAGTAATTAATCCGTAGAGTACAATGAGATGCAGAAGAATGACTGCCCCAATTCCGATCAGGCGTTTGCCGGAATTATTTTCTAATTCGGAAAAGCTTTTGCCCATTACTACTCCTGAAATGTGAGACAAACAATCAATAGTGAAATTGGCACTTGAGATATAAGTGTTTTTTGCATTTTTTATGTTTGACTAATTAATTAAATAAATAGTGCCAGTACAATTCCAGTTGGAATCGTACTGGCAAATTTAGCTTTTAGAACTTGTAAGTACCACGGACATAGAATGTACGACCAGTAGGATCGCTATAACGAGGGTCATAACCATATTGGAAGTTATCTAATACGTTCGATGCAGCAGGCTCTTCAGCAAATAGGTTTTTGATACCACCCGTGATTTCTAAGTTTTTGAAACCACTGTATGTTCCTGCAACGTTATACAGTGTGTAATCAGGCACACGGTGTTTATCAAATTTTTCTTCGCCGATTTGGTTTTGGTCATCGTAGCCGCGGAAGAACTGTTGTTCGAAGATGATTTTCCAGTTTTCATAGCTCCAATTTAGGTTCGCTGTGTGCTTCCAACGTAAAACAGCAGGGTCGTCATACACACCTACTAAGCCTTCCCAATCACCGCCTTTTTCTTCTTGGTAGTCATTTTTGATGACATAGGTACCATTAATGCCAAAGCCAAAACGACCTGTCGCGGTTAATGGTGAAAGGTAATCTAAGCTAATGTCGATACCTTGAGTTTTAATACCCCCTGTATTCATTAGAATGGTATTGATGTATTCAATACGACCATCGGCACCACGCACGAATAATGAAGCATATTTCTCAGGATCTTCAAAAATTGAAGTTTCACCCACTTGGCCAACTAATTCTTCAATTTCAATGTTGTAATAATCAACAGCTAAAACTAAGTTTTTAATTGGTTCGTAAACAAAACCTGCGGTAAATGTTTTAGATTCTTCTGGCTGAAGATCTGGGTTACCACCTTGCATACGGTAGAATTGAGTATTACATTCGGTTTGATATTGAGGTGAAGTTGGATTACCACCTGGGCAAAGGACAGGGTCGTTATATTTTGCGCCAGTGTAGGTTTTACTTTGTTGCGCATTAATTTCCCAAAGGCTTGGAGCACGGAAACCAGTACTGTAGGTACTACGGAACATAAGTTGCTTCATTGGTTCCCAACGAATACCGACTTTTGGATTGAACGTATCGCCAAAATCGCTGTAGTCGTCATAACGTGCTGCAAGTTGAGCTTCAATTGTTTTGGTAATTGGAATTTGAAGCTCAGCAAAAGCGGCAGTAATATCTCGGTCACCTTTACTCAGAGGTTTATCAGGGTCAATACCACTACCCGGTACAAGGCGTACTAACTCAGAGTTTACTTTTGCTTCCCAATCTTGAGTTGTAAAACTTCCACCAAATGCAAAACCAACATCACCAGCTGGTAAGGTGTAAATCGGGCGGCTCACGGTAAAGTCAAATGTTGTGGAATCAAGTGTTGCTTCGTTTGTTGTACCACTCACATTTAATGCGTTCCAAACGTTAGCATCTGCAGATGGACCAAATGGGTTGATTGTGCCGTCATTTAATCCTTCTTGTAGTTTGTTACGATTTAAGTATCCACTTACAAAGCTATCTGATGCTTCGCCTTTTGCGTAAGTTACGCCACCGTTGATATCCCAACCGTATGCTTCACCTTCAAGTCCGGCAAAAATACGATGTGATTCATTGATAGATTGTGAAACACGGTTGCCCGCTTGAGAGCGTAAGTAAAGTTGTAATGGATCACCACTTAGACCATCTACACCAGGGGTAATACCCTCGCCTGGATAATATTGACTGCTTTTAGGAATCGTGACAGAGCGGCTGTAGACGTCTGGAGCAATAGAAGTCGTCACTTTGCTTTTTGCATAGACATATTCACCAATAGCGTTGAAGTTATCGCTAAGTTTGATGGTTGCACGACCAATTGCAGACAAGTCCTCAGTTTCTGGCTGAATACCAATTAATGCTTGGGTGTTGAGGAAACATAGTCCGCCATCTTCAACTACATTGACTAAGTTATTACAGTTTGCAGCTCCACCGTATGGGTTTGCGAGAACACCTTCAGGATTGCCTTCATCATCTAAAGGCCCGCCGTTTGGATCAAGAAAGTTAGCAGGGAAGCCATTTGCTGAACCAGCATCGATACCTAACTCAGGTAGAAGGCCACCACGACGGCTGACTTTACGGTCTTTTGCCATAATTTCTTTGGCTTTACGGTAGTCAATTGCGCCATAAACGTTAAAACCTTGTTCATCTAAGTCGCCATAGCCACCAAAAATCGAAACATCGTATTCTTCGCCGCCTTTATCTTCTGGTTTGAGTAAACCACCGCTAATACCTAAGCCTGTGTATTGTTTTTTGGTAATAAAGTTAATTACACCTGCAATTGCATCTGCACCATAAGTTGCAGAGGCACCATCACGTAAAACCTCAATACGTTCAACCATTGCAAGCGGAATAGTATTTAAGTTGGTCTCAGATGTACTAAATGGGCTATAAGCCAAACGACGTCCATTAAGTAGGACAAGGGTTTTATCTGATCCTAGGCCACGTAAGTTCGCTGTTGAGCCTGACGTATTACTTGCACCAACGTTTTGCGCTGTACTGTAGCCCGCTTGGTTCGCACTAATTTTTATTAAGGCTTCTTCAGTCGTTGTAACCCCTTGTTTAGTTAATTCTTCAACTTTAATCACCGTAATAGGTGAAGAACTTTGAGCAGAAACCCCTTTAATGGATGAACCAGTCACAGTTACTTTGGCTACTTTTGTTGGCTTAACTGTTTCTTCTTCATTTGTTTCTGCTGCATGCGCTAAAGATAAACACAGCATACTTAAACTAAGAGTACTTAATTTAAGTATTGTTTTGCTAAATGGTGTGCCCCCCACAGATTTAGCATTTTTTTTCTCTTTCATAGTAAAAGTATTCCTTTTTGTTGTAGTTAGCGATATTGCTTGATTCTTTTTAAGCAATTCAAGTGCCATATTTATATTTAAATTATATTTTCAAATATAAAATACTGATAAATATCTACATTATTGATTTTAAATTGGAGAAATTTAAGATGAACGGTAAGTATATTTTTTAAAATTATCCTTTTGATTGGGGTTTATTGGGAATTTAACATTTGATCAAAAAAAAAATTTAAAAACATGATTAGGTGCAAATTAAACCATAAAAAGTGTGATTTAATTCATATTTATGTGTTTGATTTATAAGGCTAATAAGATAAATAAATAAAAAATAAAAACCATAAATTCAGTTATTTAGTTGTCTGTTGTCTGTCATTTCATCTGATCGTGATCCATTATGAATCAGGAATGTATTATATTTGTGCAGAATGTGCATGGATGAGTACACATCCGAGAGTTGAATTTTTGATAAAAACGAGCTTTACTCGGAAAGTCGCTATTAGTATAAATTTATCTTAAAAAATGAATTTAAAAGGATATTTAATTCAGATAACTTTCAACCAAGGAGTGGTGGCATGAATTTCGCTTTATATTAATTGCTGTATTAAGTTCTACGTTTAAAACTCAATTTAAACTGGATTGTTTTATTTTAGTGAGGGTGGCTTTATTTAAAGTCTGCTTGCGGCTTTGTATTATTAAAAAATCATCAGAAAGGAAAAGGTTTGGAAACTAGAAAATTTAAAATAGCGCTCCTTGCATTATTAATTTCAACAGGGATGATGGCCGAGGTTCAAGCTTCTGCACAATCGAATAAAGTTTTAAATATTGCATTTGAAGCACCTGATGATGGTTTTGATATGGTCAAAACCTATAATTATTATAGTGGCAATATTGCGGAAGCGATTTTTGAACCCTTATTGAAATATGACTATCTAGCACGTCCTGTTGTTCTTGTTCCAAATACTATTGAAACGATGCCAAAGATTGAACAAGAAGGAAAAGTCTATACCTTCAAAATCAAACGAGGCATCCATTTTTCAGATGATCCAGCCTTTAAGGGAAAAAAACGCGAGCTAGTTGCGCAAGATTACATTTACGCAATTCAGCGAATTTTAGATCCAGCTAACCGTTCTCCGACTTATTCATTTATTGATGGCAAGATCTTAGGGGGGGATGCGGTCGTTGCGGATGCAAAAAAGTCAGGAAAATTTAATTACAATGCAGCAATTGCCGGCCTAAAAGCGATAGATCCTTATACTTTGCAAATTACTTTGACGCGCCCTGACTATAATTTCCAATATATTTTGGCCTATGTTACGTTTGGTGCAATTTCAAAAGAAGTTGTTGAATTTTATGGCAATAAAATTGCACAGCATCCTGTGGGAACAGGACCGTATCAGCTCAGTAAATATGTTCCACGTAGCAAGATAGAATTGGTTGCAAACCCGAATTATCGTGGTTTTGTCTGGAATTTTAAATCGACAGGCACCGCTTGGCACAATCAGTTAGTTAAAGAAATGAACGGGAAGAAAATGCCACAAATCGGCAAGGTTTCCGTCAGTATTATTGAAGAAGAACAGTCTCGGTGGTTAGCATTTAAAACAGGGCAGCTGAATTTTGATAAATTGACCTCAAATGCAGTACCACAAGCCTTAGATTCGCAAAATAAACTAAAGCCGGATATGCAAAAGCTCGGCATTAAGCATTATCCAAATAAAGATGCTGAAATCACCTACAGCATGTTCAATATGCAAGACCCGCTTGTCGGTGGTCAAAGCCTTGAAAAGATCGCTTTACGCCGTGCCATCAGCATGTCATACAATCAAGCTGAAGCGATTAAACAGTTATATCAAGGGCAGGCCGTAAAGGCTGAAATGTTTTTACCAGAAGGCGTGAGCGGCTTTAATCCAAAATATCGCAGCAGTTTGGGATATAACCCATTGCTGGCTAATAAATTACTGGATCGATTTGGGTATAAGAAAGGTGCTGATGGTTATCGAACCTTGCCCGATGGTAAAGCGTTGATCTTAAAAATAAATACTGAAAATAGCTCTAAATCGGTGATTCAATCTGAGTTGTGGAAAAAAAATCTCGATGCCATTGGGATACGGGTACAGTTTAAGGTCAGTAACTTTGCTGACAATTTAAAAGAAGCAATGCAATGTAAATATATGATGTGGTCTGGAGCGTGGATTGCAGATTATCCTGAAGGGGAGAACTTTGCTCAATTACTATATGGGCCAAATTCAGGACAAGGGAATTTAAGTTGTTATCAATCTAAAGCTTATGACGCATTATATAAACAAGCAATTGTGTTGAAACCTAAAGATCGTGAACCTTTTTATGAAAAAATGAACCGTCAAATTGAAGCGGATAACCCTTGGATTATCCATTCTACACGGATTCGTAATTGGTTAATTCACCCTGAAATTCAGGGGTATAAAACACATCCAATGATGAACACCAGTTGGCAATATCTCGATATTCAGCCTAGTAAAAAATAATTGAGTCAGGATTACAATGAAGCGAAATTCGAATTTTACGCTAACCAAATTTGCTACAGCGTGTTTGATGGGGGGAGTGTTGTTCAATGCGATGCCGACATTAGCATCGGCAAAGAATCCAGCAGATCCAAATAAAGTTTTACGTCATATTTTCCCTGTCGCAGAAACAGGTTTTGACCCAGTTGGCGTGCATGATCTGTATTCTGCACATGTGAATACATCAATCTTTGAAACCTTATATACCTATGACTATTTAGCATCACCAGCAAAGTTGGTTCCTAAAACGGCGGCTGCGATGCCAGAAATCAGTGCTGATGGTTTGACTTATACCATTCGCCTGCAAAAAGGCATTTATTTTGCTGATGATCCTGTGTTTAAGGGCAAGAAAAGAGAGTTAACCTCGGCTGATTATGCATATACCTTTAGACGTTTAGTCGATCCACAACTTCGCTCACCAAACAGTTGGCTACTCGATGGCCGCATTTTAGGCATGGAGAAGGTTTTAGATAAGGCGAAAAAAACAGGTAAGTTTGATTATGATGCGCCCATTGAAGGCATACAAACCCCTGATCGGTATACCCTTGTCATTCGTTTAAATTCTCCAGATCAAAACTTTCCAATGTTATTGGCTCATCAACCTGCATCGGCCATGGCACGTGAAGTGGTCGAAAAATATCGAGACAAAGCGGGTTTTGTGATGGGTAAACCTGTGGGCACAGGGCCATATATTTTGACACGCTGGACACCTGGTTCACGAATTATTTTAAAGGCCAATCCAAACTATCGTGGCTTTGTCTGGGACTTTAAAGCATCAGATGCCAAAGATGAAAAGATTGTAAAAGCCATGCAAGGCAAAAAAATGCCGCAAATTGGCGTGATTGATATTCAGGTGATGGAAGAATCACAATCACGTTGGTTGACCTTTGCAAAAAATGAAGCGGATTTGTTGGTACTAGATGGAGATTTGTCGGTACAAGCCTTAAAAGATGGAGAGTTAAAGCCTGAGTTGGCTAAAAAAGGCATCCAAATGTCGCGGATTTCTGACCCCTCTATCGACTATCACTATTGGAATATGCAAAACCCTGTGGTTGGAGGTTTTAGTAAAGAAAAAATTGCATTACGTCGTGCAATGGCGATGGCTTATTCAGCAGATAATCAAATCAAAATTTTGATGAATGGTGATGCACAAAAATTACAAAGCCCAATTCCACTCGGCGTTGTCGGCTATGACCCGAATTATAAGTCGAGTATTCCATACTCAGTTAAAGCGGCAAATTTATTGCTCGATCGTTATAACTATAAAATCGGCGCAGATGGCTGGCGTACTCAACCGAATGGTAAACCGCTTACGATTGAAATGACGATATCGGGCAATAGTAGCCGTAGTCAGCAGTTGGGCGAATTTTGGAAGAAAACTTTAGATAGCATCAAAATTAAAATGACAACAAAGTCGATGCCATTTGCAGAAGCTTTAAAAGCCGAAAAACAGTGTAAAACCATGTTTAAAGCATCTGCATGGATCGCAGACTATCCAGATGCAGACAATTTTATGCAATTGTTCTATGGCAAAAATATCAATGTCACCAACAACGGCTGTTCAAAAATTCCTGAATACGACCGTTTATATGAACAGACGCAGCGTATGAAACCGGGACCGGAGCGTGATGCAATCTATCGGAAAATGTCACGCATATTAGAAGTGTACATGCCTGTCCAAATTAATTATGCACGTTACCGTAGTGTGTTGTCGCAACCACGCGTGATTGGTTATAAAAAGCATCCAATTTTGGCAACAGAATGGATGTACATCGATATTGACCCGAAAAAATAAAATGGAACAAAACTGGAGAAATTATGAAAAATAAAGCTTTGAAACTCACCACCCTCAGTATGTTGATGATCGGCGCTAGCCAATTCGTTCAAGCCGAAGATTCAATACGGAGTACTTTGCCAAAGTTCCAAGCCAAAGAAATACCTGCGCTGTGTGATGCCAAAATTCAGCAAGTGAAAACAGATTTAGCGGCATTTGAGCAAAAAAAGATAAAAAATAATGCAAAAGCAGCACCTGTTTTGGCGGAGTGGGATCAAATTTTTGCCAAATTTGAAGATTTTTATGGACCAATCGGACTATATAGCAACGTCGATCCTGATGAGGTTTTACGTAAGGCTGCGGAAGATTGTGAAATTAAAATTATGGAGTTTCAAACTTCGGTTTATCAAAATCCAAAACTTTATGAGCAAATTAAAAAACTCAAAACCAATGACGAAATTGATAAAAAAATGCGTCAAGACATCTTGGATGGTTTTGAAAATACAGGGGTGCAATTTACACCTGAAAAACGTGCACGTTTGAAAGCTATCTTTGATGAATTGGCAAAAATTGAACAAGAATATGCGCGTAATGTACGAGATAATAAAGAAAAACTGGAGTTTACACCGGCGGAGTTGAAAGGCTTGCCAGACAGCTATATTTCGGGCTTAAAGAAAAATGAAAAGGGCAATTATTTGCTCGGTTTTGAATACCCAGAATACCGTCCATTTATGGAACTAGCAGAAAGTGATGATGCGCGTAAGCGTTACCAAACTGCATTCACGCGTCGTGGTACTGAGAAAAACTTAGTATTGTTAAAGCAAGCAATGGATTTACGTTATGAAATTGCGCAGCTCTTTGGCAAAAAAAGCTATGCCGAATGGGTGTTGCAACACCGTATGGCAAAAGACCCTGAAACAGTGAATAAGTTCTTAGCCGATGTTCATCAAACGGTGGCACCTTTAGAGAAAAAAGAAGTTGAGACTTTACGTGAGTTCAAAGCGAAAAGCCTGAAAATTCCACTCGAAAAAGCTGAAATCAATCGCTGGAGTGAGAGTTATTGGAGTGAAAAACTTCGCAAAGAAAAGTATCAAATCGATCAAGAAAAATTGCGTGACTATTTCCCAACCCAAGCATCTCAAGAATGGATTTTTGCCATTTCATCTGACCTTTATGGCATTGAATTTAAGCCTGCGAAAGTTGATGTTTGGCAGTCAGAAGTTGAATATTATGATGTAAAAGATAAAAAGACCGGTGAGCTGCTTGGTGGTTTATATATCGATAAATACCCACGTGAAGGGAAGTATGGTCATGCGGCTGTTTGGGGCGTAAAAGGTGGTAGTACCTTGACTAAGCGTAAACCGATTTCTGCTTTGGTGACCAACTTTAACCGAAAAGGTCTAAATAGTGATGAACTTGAAACCTTTGTTCATGAGTTTGGTCATGCCTTACACGGTATTTTGTCGAATACACGCTACGCATCTCAATCGGGGACTTCTGTAGAGCGCGACTTTGTAGAAGCACCTTCACAAATGTATGAAGAATGGGCGCGTCGTAAAGAAACTTTATCTACACTCGCAAATTACTGTAATCCAGCGTGTCCACCTGTAGATGATGCACTGATTAATAAATTAAAAGCAGTTCATAGCTATGGACGTGGTTTGCATTATGCACGTCAAGCCTTGTATGCAAAATATGATATGGCACTTCACTCATCAGATGCTTTGAGTGTTAAACCGTTAGATGTCTGGAAGAAAATGGAAGGCGAGACAGCTTTAGGCTATGTCCCAAGCACTGAATTCCCAGGACAATTCAACCACATCATGGGCGGTTATCAAGTTGGCTATTATGGCTATATGTGGTCTGAAGTGATGGCACTCGATATGTTGTCTGCTTTCGGAGATAACCTAAATAACCCTGAAGTGGGACAACGCTACCGTAAAACGATCTTGTCGCAAGGTGGTCAATATGAAGCAGAAAAACTTGTGCATGATTTCTTAGGTCGTAAACCTGATAACAAAGCTTTCTTTGATGAAATTACTGGACAACGAGTGAAGTAAGGACAACTTTATGCTGGCATATATCATACGGCGTATATGGCAGATGATCCCAACGATGTTGGGGGTTGTTCTGCTCATATTCTTCTTATTTAACTGGGTAGGTGGAGACCCTGCATATATTCTAGCAGGCAAAATGTCGAACCCAGAGCAAATTGAAAACATCCGTCAACAGTTGGGGGTTGATCAACCCTACTATGTCCAATTGTGGATCTTCATTAAGCAGATTTTAACTTTTGATTATGGAATGAGTTGGAGTACAGGTGAGTCGGTGTCAGATATTATTTTGACCCGTCTAGGACCGTCACTGACGATTTTAATTCCTTTAACTATTTTGCAAACGATCATTTCAATTGGTTTGGCACTTGCTGTGGCTTCAGTTCGTGGCACATTAACCGATCGTATGATTATGATGCTTTGTACGATTGGTATGTCGATTAGTATTTTGGTTTACATTATTGTTTTCCAATACGTTTTTGCATATCAGTTGAGTTGGTTTCCGGTTCAAGGCTGGAGTGATCACTTTAGCGAAAACTTATTTAAATACGGTTTACTGCCTATCTTAATTATGTTGGTGGTGAGTATTGCGCCAACTTTGCGCTTATACCGCAGTTTTGTATTGGATGAAGTCAATCAAGACTATGTTCGAACTGCGCGTGCGAAAGGTGTGGGTGAAAGCCGTATTTTAGGTGTACATGTACTACGTAACGCCTCAATTCCAATTATTACCGATGTCATGTCGAGTCTACCAGCACTGCTGATAGGCGCTTTCCTGATTGAACGATTCTTTGGTATTCCGGGTATTGGTCGTGAAGTCATTATTGCTGTTGAACGCAGTGACTTCCCTGTCATTAAGGCGATTACGGTCTACGTTGCAGCAGCTACAATGATTTTTAACTTAATCGCGGATTTGATTTATAAACTTGTCGATCCTCGCGTTCAGTTGAAGTAGGTGGCCTATGCTAGGAATATTCAATAAGACCAAAGCAACGGCATCAACACCTGCATCGACTGGCTTGTGGAAGTTGGCGATGCGACGCCTAAAGGCCGATAAATTAGCGATGGTGTCGTTGTTCGTTGTACTGTGCTATTTCGTTGTGTTGTTATTGTCGATGACAGGCATGGTTGCATCCAATTGGAATAAAGAAGTGGCTGTGAGTTATGCACCTCCAAGTTTTATTGGGGCGGAACTCAATGAAACAGCCAAAACCAAAGCATCAGCAGAAGATATGGCATTGCCTGAAAATCCTGTTGATCCTTTAAAAGATGTAATTGCTGAACTGAATGCAGAGATTGCGACTGAGCAAGGTGGTGCCAATGCAATTGACTACTATGGCGTTGTCGATCCACTAGCAGAAGATATGAAGGCGATTGATCAGCAATTGGGTGGTCATTTGTTAGATCAACAAAGTGAGCTAAAACAAACTTTACCGTTTGGTGCGGATAAATGGGGGCAGGATGTCCTGCAAAAAACCATTAAGGGTGCTGAAACATCTATTATTGTTGGCGTGGTAGCTGCATTACTTGCTGTCGTGATTGGGACAATTTTAGGGGCAATTTCTGGCTACTTTGGTGGTTGGGTTGATGATATTTTAAACTGGTTCTATAACATTTTTACCTCGATTCCGTATTTGCTCTTGGTTCTTGCGATTGCTGCTGTACTACAACAAAAGGGGATCTTGTCAATTGTCCTCATTCTAGGACTTACTGGGTGGACGGGGGTATATCGTCTGATTCGTGCAGAGTATATGAAGCATACTTCGCGTGAATATGTGCTTGCTGCCAAAGCGATAGGGGTGAGTCATTTCCGACGTATCTTTGTGCATATCTTTCCGAACGTCAGTCATATTGCATTGGTGCAAATCTCGATTTTAGTGGTGGCCTTTATTAAGTCAGAAGTGATTTTGAGCTTCTTGGGATTTGGTGTTCCTGTTGGGGTTGTGTCATGGGGCAGTATGCTTAATGAAGCACAAAGTGAATTGATTTTAGGTAAATGGTGGCAACTTATCGCAGCATCTGTAGCGATGGCGGTTTTGGTTACGGCATTTTCAATGTTTACTGATGCATTGCGTGATGCATTAGATCCAAAATTGAAATAAGGAGGAGTAAAGGATGACGGAACAAAATCAAACTGTTAAACCAACGCTCCTCAGTGTTCAAAATCTGAAAGTGAGCTTTAAAGCCGAAGATAAAAGTTATATCGAAACGGTCAAAGGAATATCTTTTGACATTCCTGCCAATACAACCGTGGCACTTGTAGGAGAATCTGGCAGTGGCAAATCGGTGACCTCATTGGCAACCATGGGGCTGTTGCCACGTGATCAAAGCCGTATAGATGCAAGCAGTAAAATTATTTTTGAAGGGCAGGATTTACTGAGTCTGTCTCCAAGAGAAATGCGTAATATCTGTGGTAAAGATATTGCAATGATTTTTCAGGAACCGATGTCGTCACTCAATCCTGTCTTTACGGTGGGTGATCAAATTTCCGAAGTATTACGACTTCATCTAGGTATGGGGCGTAAGCAGGCAAGAGCACGGACTTTGGAATTATTGAAGGAAGTAGGTATTCCTTCTCCTGAAACGAAAATTGATGCCTATCCTAGCCAAATGTCAGGTGGTCAACAGCAACGTGTCATGATTGCAATGGCAATTGCATGTGAGCCGAAGTTATTGATTGCAGATGAGCCAACCACAGCACTTGATGTGACGATTCAAAAGCAAATTTTAGATTTACTTGAAACCTTGCAAAAGAAACGTGAGATGTCGATGCTGTTCATTACGCATGATTTAGCATTGGTAAGCGAAATTGCCGATCAGGTGATTGTCATGCGTCATGGAGAAATCCGTGAACAAGGCTTGGTCAATGAAGTGTTGGATCATCCTAAAGATATCTACACTCGAGCTTTGCTCAAATGCCGTCCGCAGATGTCAGAACGTCCTTATAAATTACCGATGATCAGTGATTTTATGCGTCAAAATGGTGATGAGCTGATTGAGGATGTGCATTTATCAGAAGAAACCCGTAGACAACGAACGCGTGGTCTCACAGGTAATGAACAGATTATCTTAGATGTCAAAGACCTGAAAAAATCGTTTTATAGCCGCAAGGGTTTATTTGGTAAGGATGAATATCAGGCGGTCAAAGGTGTCTCGTTTCAACTGGCGAAAGGTAAAACGCTCGGGTTGGTTGGAGAATCTGGCTCAGGTAAAACCACAATCGGCCTTTTACTGATGCGTCTACAGGAAGCGACAGGTGGTCAGGCGCTGTTTGAAGGTCATGATATTTTGGCGATGAGCGAAAAAGAATTTACCCAATATCAGCGCAAAATACAGATCATTTTCCAAAACCCATATGCTTCGCTTAATCCACGTTTTACGGTGGGTCAAATTCTGATGGAGCCGATGCAAGTGCATCAGATAGGGAAGGATGATGCAGAACGAGAGCAAATGGCGTTTGATTTACTAGAGCGTGTCAGTTTGCCTGCCCAAGCATTTTATCGATATCCACATGAGTTTTCTGGTGGTCAGCGTCAACGTATTGCCATTGCACGATGCTTGACCTTAAAGCCTGAAATTTTGATCTGTGATGAGTCTGTCTCTGCCCTAGATGTTTCGGTTCAAGCCCAAGTTCTAAATTTATTGCAAGATTTACAAGATGAATTTGGTTTGAGCTATATCTTTATTTCACATGATTTATCTGTGGTGAAATATATTTCTGACCAAATCATGGTGATGAACCATGGTGATATCGTTGAAATTGCAAACTCGGATGAGTTGTATCGATCACCTCAGCATGAATATACCAAACGCTTGCTGAGTGCGATTCCACAAACCACTGAACAATTTGCTTAGTAATCATAAAAAAAACCGCTCAAATGAGCGGTTTTTTTATACTTAAGAAATTAAAATTTCTTAAAGCCTTTGTTGTTTCCGCTAAATGCGCGACTTGGCACAGAGTCATTACGACGTTCACGATTGCCAAAATTGTCGTTACGACGTTCACGGTTACCGAAGTTTTCACTGTTGCGATCATTACGGTTATTGTTGAACCCTTCGTTGCGACGCTCTGAACGATTAAATCCATTGCCTTGGAAACCACCTTCAGTACGACCAGTACGACGTTCGCCACGATTGTCTTGATAACCATTGCTTTGTTGTGGCTGGTTTTCGTCACTGTCACGACGTTGTTGGCGTAAGTAACCACCGCGACGTGCTGCCATTGGTTTGTCTTGCATACGTTCAGTACGACGTTTCGCCATACCAAACAGGCCAGTACCTTGACGTGGTTTAAGTTCAACCGACTTGGTTAAGTTGTCAATATCTTGTTTATCTAGCTCGATCCAACGACCAGTACGCAGTTCGCGTGGCAGAATCACTGAACCATAACGTGTACGTAAAAGACGGCTCACTTTTAAGCCTTGAGATTCGAAAATACGACGAACTTCGCGGTTACGACCTTCTTTTACGACCACTTGATACCAACGGTTAATACCGTCACCACCAATTTCAGAGAATGACTCAAATTTTGCAGGGCCATCATCTAAAACAACGCCTTGTAACATGTTATTTTTTAACTGAGGAGTGACTTCACCCATGACACGAACGGCATATTCACGTTCGATTTCGCTAGAAGGGTGCATTAAACGGTTCGCCAGTTCACCGTCATTCGTGAACAGCAATAGACCTGTAGAGTTGATATCTAGACGACCTACCATTACCCAACGATCACCTGTAATTTGAGGTAATTGTTCAAATACCGTTGGACGGTTTTCAGGGTCATTGCGTGAGCAAATTTCGCCTTCTGGTTTGTAGTAAATCAACACACGGCGACGAATTTCGTCTTCAATTTGGAACTGAACTTTACGACCATCGATGCGAAGCTCATCACCTGGTTCGATACGTTCACCCACTTGGGCAACTTGCCCATTTACGCTCACACGACCAGCGGCAATGACTTCTTCCATATAACGGCGAGAACCCAAACCAACGCGTGCGAGCACCTTTTGCAATTTTTCACTCATGACAGCATAACCTTAGAAATTATCATCAACAGTTCACCTATTTATGACTTCGGTGCATTCGCATCGAGGGCCATAAAAGCTTCCTTGGCATCCTGCAGGGGAGGCAATTGGCCCAAAGAGGTTAGACCAAAAGCATTTAAAAATTGAGGCGTTGTAACTAACAACGCGGGTCGTCCTGGGAGTTCACGAAAACCAGATTCTTTAATCCAGTTCCAGTCAAATAACGTACGTAAAATTTGACTATTGTTGGTCACCCCACGGATTTGCTCAATATCTGCGCGGGTTACCGGTTGATGGTAAGCAATGACAGAAAGAGTTTCGAGCAAGGATGGCGATAAACGAGTTGGTCGTTCAGGCCAGGTCTGTGCAATAATATTACGATATTTTGCACGTACTTGAAAACGGAAACCTTGAGCGGTTTCAACAAGTTCAATTGATCTGCCGTGTTGCAGCATTGAAAGCTGCTGCAAATATTGGCGTAATTCGGTTTTACTGAAACGGTCTTGGAAAGCCTCTTTTAAACGGGCAATACTCACCGCCGCTTCACTGGCAAAAATAATGGCTTCAAGCTGCATCAAAATTTCATGCAGATTATCTTCTGAAGACACCGCAGTCATTTGTTTAAGTTCAGTGTTCATGCACGTGCTCCCTGAATTGCAAGCGGTGCTTCTACACCTGATGCGACAATTTGAACTTTTTGTTGGCGTGTCAGTTCCAACACGGCCATAAATGTCACGACAACACCCATGCGGCCTTGGCTTGGCTTGAGTAAGTCTGCAAAATCTAATACTTCACCTGACTCAAGCTTAGTTTCAATATAAGCAATACGTTCTTCGAGTAAGACAGGCTCTTGTAGAATTTGGTGGGTAACTGGTTCTGGTCGATTAAAAACACAGAGTATGGCATCACGAAGTAATTGAATGTCATAACCATCATTGGTTTCGACAATCGTTCCTAAACTGACATTGGTATCGAAAGTATCCCGATCCAATACTGTCATTTGACCTAATCTTTCCGCAGCTTGTTTGATGCGCAAATACGTTTCTAAACGGTCAATTAATTCTTGTTTAGGATCTTGTTCATGTGCTGCGGTCGATTTAGGTTTTGGCAATAATAGACGCGATTTTAAATCGGCCAATAGGGCTGCCATCACCATATAGTCTGCGGTTAATTCAATATCTAGAGATTTCATTGCATCCATATAAGACAAATATTGGGATGCAATCGGGGCAATATCGACTTGTAATAAGTCGAAGCCATTTTTTTGAATGAGGTAAATCAGAAAGTCGAGTGGTCCTTCGAAATGCTCTAATAGAATTTCAAATGCAGCGGGTGGAATGTACAAATCTTCTGGAATAGCTTCTTGCCACTCATCCAAAACGCGAATGTGTGGAGCATCTTCCATAGAATTATGGACAGTTTGGTTCATTGCAATTATAGGCCACGCGAATTTTCAAAGGCATGCAGACAACTTTCGCTTCGATCTCACATCGAAAGTAAAAGCACAAAAGTTATAGGGAATAGTGTAATGGAAAAATGCGTTTAAAGAAATTACTGAACGGTTGAATTGGGTAAAAAACTTAAAATTTATAGGGAATAGGCTTTATTTATACACACGTAAAATTTTAAAGCTGTGATATCGATCACATCTTGTGTTAATTATAAAAAATACACTCATCAATCCGTGAACTCATTTAAGCTGTGATGTCTGGATGATGGGCATCCTTCATGAAATGATTTGAATGAATTGACTAAAAGAATATTAGCTATGCCACAACAATATAATCAATGGGGTCAGTCTGTAGGGATGACGTTGACGCAGTTTGAACCTTGCCAGTTCAGATGTAAAACCGAAGTGGGGCAATCTGTTCGGCTTATTCCGATGTTGCCCGATCAGCTTGATGATAGTCTTTTACAGCGGCTATGGCAGACAGTACAACAAGAACCCGATGAACGTTGTTGGACGTATTTGCCTTATTCTCAAATTCAAAGCATGCAGCAATTGCGTGATTATTTTCAGCAATCCTTTTATTTTGCCGGTTCGATGCATTATGTCATTGAGGTTGGTGATGCCATTGTAGGATGGGTTGCTTTGCTCAATGTACGCCCTGCACATGCTGTCATTGAAATTGGCAATGTCTATTTTTCAAGTTTAATGAAGCAATCAACCGCAGCAACAGAAACCATTTATCTGTTGTTAAAAGCATGCTTTGCAGCGGGATATCGACGGGTGGAGTGGAAGTGTGATGACTTGAACACGCCTTCGAAAAACGCTGCTTTGCGTTTTGGCTTTCAATTTGAAGGGTTGTTTCGTCAACATGTGATAGTGAAAGGTCGTAATCGTGATACTGCTTGGTTTGCGATGTTGGATCAGGATTGGCCAATGTTGTCTCAAGCATATGCAGCATGGCTCGATACAAACAACTTTGATGAGCAAGGGCAACAAAAAGTTCATTTAAAGGAATTTATGCAGCTTTATTACGCTTGAGGAAAAGCACACTATCAAGGTTTTGAGCCTGTTGGTAAGACCCTTTGTTCAAGTGCAAATTCGATGATGAGTTGGCACTGCGCTTGCGAGCAGAGATTTTGATTAGCTCTACGTTTAAACAGCGATTTGACCGTTGATGCATGCAGAAAATAATGAAAAATTTGCGGCTGTGTTGTCGCTATTGGTGAAATTAAATTTTCATCTTTTGCCCTTAGTTGAGCCTTGGATTCTAAAGTCCAAGGCTCAGTGGCATATATAGCAAGATGATTAAGATTGTTTTGCTCGGAGACACTGAGGTCTATCGCATTTTGGAGCTTGAGTAAAATCTGAAATAAAGTCATCAGGTCGATTCCTTTATCGAAAGGTGCTTTAACCGCGTTTTGAGCAGATGACCTTTACATGCTGTGCCTCTGATCGGTAACAGCATGTATTTAACAGTACATGCTATTCAAAGGCACGGACATCACCGACACCACGGCGAATCACTTCAGGGTATTCACCTGCAAGGTTTACAACGCTAGTGGTATTCAAAGTACCTAAACCGCCATCAATCAATACATCTATGCGTTTGCCGATTTGCAGTTCAATTTCGTAAGGATCATCAATCGGTTCTTTTTGACCCGGTAAAATTAAGGTCGATGTTAATAAAGGCTCACCCAATTCTTTGAGTAATAATTGGCAAATCGGGTTGCTCGGAATGCGTAGTCCAATGGTTTTCTTTTTAGGATGCATTAAACGGCGAGGAACTTCACTGGTCGCAGGCAAAATAAAGGTGGTGACAGCAGGGGTGTTATTTTTCAATAGACGATACATGGCATTGTCGACTTTGGCATAAGTGGCAATGTCAGATAAATCTGCACAAATAATCGCATATTGATGTTTAGCATCGAGCTGACGAATTTGGGCAATGCGTTCCATGGCATTTTTGTTCCCAATTTGGCAGCCGATGGCATAGGCGGCATCTGTAGGATAAACCACCACATCGCCGGCACGAATCCGTTCAACGGCTTGCGTAATTAAACGGGGCTGAGGATTTTCCGGATGTATTCTTAAATGCAACATGTCGTTTTCCTCTTATTATTAAAAGCTCTAGACATTATGTCGCGGTCTATTTGCTTTGTGCAATGTGAAATGCAGTCAAATTGTATAATTTAATCAAGCATTTCACGTTGAAATTCATTCGCCTGTAACATTTTGCCAGCACGTGTACAGTGACAAATGCATTGGATAAAGCGCCAAGCATCGCGTGGAAGTTTGGCTTCGCCTTTAAAATAAGCCTGTAATTGTGCATAGACATTATCTTTAAAGCTACTGCCATCTCCTCCTTCACCAGTGAGGTTATCAAGTGAGACACGAAACTTGCGCCCAAAGGCTTTTGCAAATAACCATTCGATCGCTTGGGGCTTAATTTCTACCTGTTCAAAGAGGGCTTGCTGCTCTTTACTACGACCATCTGGTGCATACCAATAGCCTAAATCGGGAAGTAAACGGCGTTGCTCGCCAGCAATAGTCCAATGGCTAATTTCATGCAAAGCGCTATTGAAATAACCATGAGCAAATTGAATACGGGCAGGGCCGTTTGAATCGGCAGGAAAGTACTCGGGCTCACAGTCACCTTTCACTAAGCACACATTCAGGTGGGAAAACCAATGATTAAAGTGTAAGATGAGCCAATCGACGTGTTCTGTTTCTGTGGAAAGTTTCTCCCAAGCCGAGAGTTGCACTTGGTCAGTTGAAATGTCAGAATCAAGCGTTGAAATTGTGCTCATAAGTGATGAAACATTCACTTCTGTTTGCGGCTGCAACAGATGCATAACTTAAGTTACCCAAATGGTCTGTCTAAATAAGTACAAAATTGTATCTTAATCTTTGACAGAGTACTGATGAATTTGTAGAATTGCCGCCTTAATTATGTCAGCAAATACCTTTCCGGCACAGATTGAGCCGTTTAAATGGGCTGAACAGGGCTTTAAATGGTCAGGAACACTGCCATTATCTCGCTTTGTTCGTATTGCTCGTGAAGCTGTTGGATCAATTGATGATCAATTGATTAACATAGACTGTAAGCTATCAATGGATGCTTATCATCGCATTGTATGGCTAGATGGTCATGTTGAAACAAATGTTCCAATGGAATGCCAGCGTTGTCTGGATACTGTTGAGATTCCACTTGTTTTAAGTTTTCATCTAGCTCTTGTAGATGACGAGTCACTGATAGAGCGCTTGGATGAGGATGCTGATTTCATCGTTTTAGGTGAAAGTGAAGCAACAACCAAAGGTTCATATGATGCGCCTGCGACTGCTGATTTACTCTCACTGATAGAGGATGAATTGTTATTGTTGATGCCTTTGTCACCTAAGCATGACGCTTGTGAACATAAGCATCAACCTGCCGCTGAAGAGCTTGTTGAAGAAAAACGGGATAACCCGTTTGATGTTTTGGCAGGTTTGAAGGGTAAACTTAACTAATTTTTGTGTTATACTCTTGAGTATAAGACAATCGAATTTGTTCTGATCCATTTTTTCGATCTTTGTAAGGAGCCATCATGGCCGTTCAGCAAAACCGTAAAAGTCGCTCTCGCCGTGACATGCGCCGTTCACATGACGCTTTAACCGAGAATGCATTAACTGTAGACCAAGCTACTGGCGAGACTCACCGTCGTCACCACGTATCTAAAGATGGTATCTACCGTGGTCGTCAATTATTCGCTAAAGCATCTGCTGAATAATTGGTGATGTATTAAGCGTCAAGCTTAGTAGAAAAAATGGGAGCGTTAAGCTCCCTTTTTTTGTACCGATTTTTTGTTGCATTTGGCAATTACCAAGACAAAAATTAAGTGTTAAATTTCCGTCCCTGAAACAAGCTTACATGGGATTGTGTTGAATAAATGTCCAAATAGCATAAATTCACCAGTCTTGATAAAGGATTTTTTTATGTCTGCTAAACAACTCGAGCAAGCAGCTCAAGCTACTAAAACTGCATTCGTGTTCCCGGGTCAAGGGTCACAGAAAGTCGGCATGCTCGCTGAACTTGCAGAACAGTTTAGTAGTGTGCAAGCAACATTTGCAGAAGCATCAGAAGCAGTTGGTTTTGATCTTTGGCAAATTGCGCAAAGTGGTGAAGGGTTAAACCAAACAGAATTTACTCAACCTGTGCTACTGACTGCCAGTATTGCTTTATGGCGTGTGTGGTTAGAGTTAGGTGGTGTTGCACCGAAATACCTTGCAGGTCACTCATTAGGTGAATACAGCGCCTTGGTTGCTGCAGGTGCGATGAGCCTAGGTGATGCCGTTAAACTGGTGAACCTACGTGGTCAGTTAATGCAAAGTGCTGTACCTGAAGGTCAAGGTGCAATGGCGGCAATTTTGGGTCTAGATGATGCCAAAGTCATTGAACTTTGTGCTCAAGCAGAAGGCCCAGGTTCAGTAGATGCTGCAAACTACAATGCACAAGGTCAAGTTGTCATTGCGGGCGATAAAGCCATGGTTGAAGCGGTTATGGCTGCTGCTAAAGAAAATGGCGGTAAGGCAATCGCACTTCCGGTTTCTGTGCCATCGCATTGTGCATTGATGAAACCTGCTGCTGAACAGTTTGCGACAGCATTGGAACAAACTGCCATTGAGCTGCCTACTATACCTGTAATACAAAATGTAGGCGCTGAAATCGCGACTGATGTAGCGCAATTACGTCAGGCGTTAACTGCACAGTTATACCAATCTGTACAGTGGACAAAGACCATGCAGTATTTGCAAGACCAAGGTATTCAGTACATTGCTGAATGTGGTCCGGGTAATGTCCTTGCGAATCTCGCAAAACGTTTGCCAAATATTGAAAAAGCATTCCCACTCGACACGAAAGGTCGTATGGAAGATGCACTGAATGCCATTTTAGTGGCAGAAGGGAAAATTGCATGACACAAGAACGCAAAGTTGCTTTAGTAACAGGTGCGAGCCGAGGGATTGGAGCAGCAATTGCTCAGCAATTGATTCAAGACGGTTATTTTGTTGTAGGTACGGCAACATCAGAAGCGGGTGCAGAAAAATTATCTGCTGCTTTTGCTGAAAATGGTGCAGGTAAAGTTCTAGATGTACGTGATGCAACTGCAATTGATGCACTGGTATCAGACATTGAGCAAAACTTTGGTTCTGTATTGGTTTTAGTGAACAATGCGGGTATTACCAAAGATAATTTGTTACTTCGTATGTCAGAAGATGATTGGGATGACATTCTCAACATTCATTTGAAAGCCGTTTATCGACTTTCTAAACGTGTTTTAAAGGGCATGACCAAAGCACGTTTTGGACGAATTATTAATATTAGTTCTGTGGTTGCACATTTTGCTAACCCAGGACAAGCAAACTATTCTGCTGCAAAAGCAGGGATTGAGGCCTTTGGTCGCAGCCTTGCAAAAGAGATGGGAAGCCGCCAAATCACTGTAAATGCAGTGGCTCCGGGCTTTATTGCAACAGAAATGACAGAACAGTTAAGCGAAGAAATTCGTAAAAAGATGAGTGATCAAGTGGCTTTAAACCGTTTAGGTGAGCCGCAAGATATCGCAAATGCCGTAAGTTTTCTTGCTTCTGAAAAGGCAAGTTACATTACCGGAACTGTATTACATGTAAATGGTGGTTTATACATGAGCTAAGCGCTCAAGTATAAACTTTCAAAACGATTTAGATTCAATTAAACTAACGGCATTAAAAACGCCACAAGCAATGAGGAGAATTCCTGTGAGCGATATCGAACAACGCGTAAAACAAGCAGTAGCTGAACAACTTGGTCTTAAAGCAGACGAGATCAAAAACGAAGCTTCTTTCATGGATGACTTAGGTGCAGACTCTCTAGACCTAGTTGAATTAGTTATGTCTTTCGAAAACGATTTCGACATCACTATTCCTGATGAAGATTCAAACGAAATCACTACTGTACAATCTGCAATTGACTATGTTTCTAAGAAACTAGGTTAATTTTAGATTTCAGCGATGCTGATTTAAAAAGCCACCATTCGGTGGCTTTTTTTATGCTGAATATTTTGTTTTTACATTAGCTTACGTTTCTGTCACCAACAACAACTCAAAAGCGGTTATTTTTTAGCTATAAAAATAGAGTTTGAACAATAGTTAAATTATTTAAAACAGTAAAAACAACGGAGAAAAACATGGGTCTTTTTGATTTTGTAAAAGGTATCGGTAAAAAAAATACAGCACCTGCAGAGCCTCAGGCAGCGCCAGCAACACCTTCTGAACCATCTGCACAAGAAATTGCCAATAAGTTATTGGGTCATATTAAAGCACTGGGCTTGCCTGTAACTGGTTTGTCTGTGAGTTATAACGGTACTTCAGATCTAGCGACAGTGAAAGGTCAGGTACAAAGCCAAGCGGATCGTGAAAAGATTATCTTGGCGGTAGGGAATATTGATCATGTGGCGCAAGTGGATGATCAGTTAACAGTGACGAGTCCTGAGCCTGAAAGTAAGTTCTATACTGTCAAGTCGGGGGATAACCTGTCTAAAATCTCTAAAGAATTTTATGGTGATGCAAATCAATACAATAAAATTTTTGAAGCAAACCGTCCTTTGCTAAAAAATGCCGATGACATTTTCCCAGGTCAGGTGCTTCGTATTCCTGCATAAATATTTGTGTTTAAAGTAAAAAAAGCCATCTTGTGATGGCTTTTTTTTGTATGCGTGAATGGTGAAGTTGAATATAATGCGGCTGAAATAATTCAAAATAAGAAATCAATGAAACAAAAAATCATCTTTATTTTCTTGCTGTTGCTTGCAGTTGTTGTGTGTTTTTGTCTTTGGCTGCGGTGGGATGAGCGTATTGATCCTCGGGTGCTCAAGTGGCAGCAGTCTGAAATTTCTTATCATTCAAATTACACACAAGAGCCGTATTTTAACTTGCTTGGGCTGAATGCCGCAGATCGGTTTTCGGCATTGAATGTTGGGCGCTATCGTTATCATCAAGATTGGGCATTTAGTTTGTTGGGGCAAGAGCATCAGAATGTATTGGGCCAGCCATTGAATGCGAAGCTAACACGTGAAAAGTGGTCAGAAGAACAGACGAATTTAGTTGCGGAGTTTCAGCAATTGCTGGTCGATGATCCTAAGGCAGCTAGCGCATTTGTTGTTGAGCATCATCAGGTGCTTGGTGCGTTGATACAGCAAGAAAAGGTGCCGTTGCAGCGCTTTAACACATGGTTGCAGCATGCAGACCAATACCGCAGTTTAAGTATGCCGAGCAATTCCGCATATCCAGACTTTAAGTATTTAAATCAGTTAGCGATCCTTTATCAGATCAATATTGCGTTAAATAAAGAGGATAAGCTGGATGCTATATGGCTGAATATCACAGATTGCAGCAGATGCTTGAGCGCCCGAACTCATTGGTTGAAAGGATGTTGATTCAAAGCTGGCTGGCACGTTATGTTTGAATTATACGTAATGAGCAGTTAAAGACTGGACAAGTAGTTTATTTGGAGCCTTTAAGTGCCAGTCAGTTGAGTTTGCGCTCAGCAGCACAATTGGAAGCCTATGGCATATATGCGGTGTTGGATCAGGTGCAGCAGTCATCGGGTTGGAATACCTCCTTGATGTATTGGTTGTATTTGCCAAATCAAACTGCAAATCAATTGTTTAAGCAATATGAAGAGGCGGCACAGCTATCTGAGCTTTCTTATGATTCGTTTAGGATGCAGGGTGGTTAAAAACAGGGACAGTATTCATCTTGGCATATCAAAAATTATTTGGGCAATACTTTGTCCAATATAGAGTGGGTGCCTTGGGAGCGCTATGTACTTGCGGGGCACATTTTGAATGATCGAATTATGATTTTTAATTTGTTGAATCAGGGTGCGACTGATTTAATGCAGTTGAATCAAAATAGCCACGGTCGACGTTTCTTTAAGAAAGAGGGGATGTTGTGTGCTGAAGTGCCGTATCCGCGTGAGCAATTTAGAGCACACAATTGGAATATTTTAGATAGCTGTGTGCAGTTGTAGTTTTTGTATATAAACATTTTGATATAGAAATAAAAAAGCCCCAATGAGTAGGGGCTTTTTTTACAGTCGTTTAGAAGCTTGGCTTCACTACAACTAAAATGACAACCGCAAATAAAATCAAAGTGGGCATTTCATTAAAATAACGCCAGAATTTATGCGACTTATAATGTGCATTTTCGATAAGCTTTTTACGGTAATAACCACAAACAAAATGATAAATCACCAATAGTCCAACCAATCCAACTTTTAAATAGAACCAAAGCGCTTCATGGTAGTGTCGTGTTGCATCGCCCCAATCGACGAGGAAGTGCGCCGTGATCAGTGTAGCAATCATAGCGGGCCACATAATGCCGCGGTATAGCTTACGTTCCATGATTTGAAAGCGCTGATGACTCGTAGCATCATCACTCATAGCATGGTAGACATAAAGGCGAGGGAGATAGAATAGCGCTGCGAACCAGCAAACAACTGCGATGATATGCAATGCTTTTACCCAGAGGAAAGCATCTGATGGAGCATCCATATATTAACCCTTAAAAGGGCGGTGGGTATGTGCTTTGGCACCGAAGCGCCAAAGCAGCAAACTTTATATTATGCTTCCCATTTTTTGAAAACGAGGCAAGCGTTTACACCGCCAAAACCAAAACTGTTACTCATCACAGTATTCAATTTTGCATCACGTTTTTCAAGTACGATATCAAAAGGTTTTGCACCTTCGTCAAGTTCAGTCACGTTGATATTTGGTGCTATAAAGTCATTTTGCATCATTAAAATAGAGTAAATCGCTTCTTGTACACCTGCAGCACCCAGACTGTGACCGGTCATCGATTTGGTCGAGCTGAGCGGAGGAACTTGCCCTTCACCGAAAGCACGCTCCATCGCTTTAAGTTCAGTGACATCGCCTGCCGGAGTAGATGTACCGTGTGTATTAACATAGTCGATGGTATCTACACCATGTTGTTTAGCTTCTTCTAAAGCCATAAGGATACAACGCGTCGCACCTTCGCCCGATGGTGCAACCATGTCAGCGCCGTCAGAATTTGCTGCATAGCCGACAACTTCAGCCAAAATGTTTGCACCACGTGCTTGAGCATGTTCAAGTGACTCTAGTACAACGAAGCCACCGCCGCCAGCGATCACGAAACCGTCACGGTCAGCAGAGTAAGGGCGTGAAGCAGTCTCTGGAGTGTCGTTATATTTTGAACAAAGTGCGCCCATTGCATCAAATAAAAGACTTTGTGACCAATGGTCTTCTTCACCACCACCGGCAAGCATTAAGTCTTGTTTGCCTAATTGAATCAAATTGTATGCATAACCAATGGCATCTGCAGATGTTGCACATGCGCTAGTAATGGTGTGTGCAATACCTTGCATTTTAAATGCAACACCCACGTTTGCAGTAATGGTGTTGGTCATATTACGTGGTACAAAGAATGGACCAACTTTACGTGCACCTTTGGTGTCTAGAAGTTCTTTCATTTCAACAACAGATGCAGTTGAACCACCACCTGACCCACCCGCAATACCGTAACGTGGATTACCACCGATTTGTTCTGCTGTTAAGCCTGCATTTTCTACCGCAGCCAAAGCTGAGTTGTATGCATACATTGCGCATACGCCCATAAAGCGTTTTAAACGGCGGTCAATACCGTCAAAGTTTTGTTCTGCAGCCGCACTGACATGACTTTTAAAATTAAGTTCAGCATAACTTGGGTTGAAACGTGTTCCAGAAATCCCGTTTTGCAAAGAATGAGTGACATCTTCTAATGTATTACCAATGCATGAGTTGATGCCCATACCAGTGATTACAACACGTTTCATCTACAGATCCTTTATAGGTAGTGTGTGAGCAAGCTATAGAAAGTATACGAAGGAAACTTTCTAAATAGGCGAACTCATATAATTTGATTGGAATAATGATAGCAGAAAGCTTTTTGAATTCTTATGGCAAATCCTATGCCTATTGTTGACTGAGCTAATTTGCAACTTTGCAGCAAAAAACTTAACTTAAAGATACATATTCAAGTTGTGATAAAGTTTGACTACACCTAGTATTTATCAAGAATTTCAAGAATAGTCTGAATGGGGTAGGGAATGGCGAAAACGAATAATAAACCAACGGCTGGTCTGCTCTCAAACGCCTTTGGAGTGGCTAAAAAGCTCAGTTCTACAGGGGTGTCTATTATCAATCATGTTGCACCCGAATCTGTAACTAAGGTCATTCAGCCACAAAAGAATGGTCAAACCTTGGAAGGTCAGTCACGTCAGATGAGCGTATTTGATGTGAAAAAATATGATAATCCGCAGCAAATTCTGCGTGAACATGTTCCGAATGTTTCTAGACAATTATTCGGTCGACATTTTAATACCGTAAATAATGTAGCTAATTTTGTTGCCCCTCAATTTAGCGACAAGATTTCTGACTATCTTTTTGATCGATTGAATCATTTTAGTTCGGATATTTCATCTGTAGATGCAGTGCTTGATGAAGCTGGCGTACGTGATTTAGAAGAGTTGACACAAGATGTCGATCGTTCACGTCGCATTAGTCAGGCCTTGGGCGAGCAAAATAAATGGATTGCTTCAATTCAAGGGGTTTTAACAGGTGCGACAGGTGTCATCGGTTCAAGTATTGATATCCCTGCGTCATTGATTATGACCTTGCGAGTGATTTATCAAGTTGGACGTTCTTATGGTTTCGACTTAAGTAAAGAAAGTGATCAAGATATCGTTCAGTTTATTTTTAAACAGGTCGACCTGAGTTTAATTGCAGAAAAACAAACCTTGCTTATGGCGATTAAAGCCCTGAGTAGCACGCTGCAAAATAGTGATTTGCATCAGTTGCAGCAATTGGTGGGTTCGGACACAGATGCAGCAGCATTGAAAAAATATGTACTGGATGAAAATGGTCAGTTCAAGTGGGCATGGCTCAATCAAATGCCAAAAGTTTCACTGTTCAACCAGCTATCACGCTTATCTCCTGTGGCGAGTGCGGGTGTAAGTGTGGTGTATAGTCGTCGTTTGGTGGATGAAGTGAATCAGAAGGCACAGCAAGTCTTTTCCAATGCACGCCAATATATTTTGCAGCATCAAGATATTAGCTTGTCACCTTTGCATGCCTACGAGCGCTCTCTTGAGTTGCTTGCTCAGGCGACACCTAAATTACTAGAAGGTATTAAGGCGAAAGATATTGATTTGGCTGAGCCAGTATTGGATCAAACCATAAATGTTGCAGGTCATGAGAGTATTCGCGCAGTAAAAGTCACCAAAAAAGCACAAGCTAAAACCGCTGATGCAGCCGAAGTGGCGGTAGAGCAGGAACAAAAAGTCTCAGAAGGTTTGGAAGCACTCGCAGAAAAAGTTGTTGAACCTCATGCACCCGTGGCTGCGCAAAAACCTGCTTTAGCTGAAAAAGATGAGTTTGATGTGTTGGAATCTGTACAGCAGGAGGATGTCCCAGTGGAAAAAGCTGCACCCAAAACTAAGCCGCGTAAAGCCAAAACAGCAGCCGTGGATAAAGTTACAAAAAAATCAGCAGATTCTTCTGAAAAATAAACTATTTATTTGTGGGTGAAAAATTGCGCAAATCACGATGAATAAATGTTTTCGATGATCGTATATTGTTGACCAATTTTAAGTCTTCGCTTACAATTGCATGCCCTCAAAAAGTAGTATTTTTTGGGGCTTTTTATTAACGGGAGAATTGCCAAATGGCAACAACAAATCAGTTGATCCGTAAGGGTCGTACAACTTTAGTTGAAAAATCTAAAGTTCCTGCGTTGAAGGCTTGTCCACAACGTCGTGGTGTTTGTACACGTGTTTACACAACTACACCTAAAAAACCTAACTCAGCAATGCGTAAAGTTTGCCGTGTTCGCTTAACTTCAGGTTTTGAAGTTTCTAGCTACATCGGTGGTGAAGGCCATAACCTACAAGAGCACAGTGTTGTTCTTATCCGTGGTGGTCGTGTTAAAGATTTACCAGGTGTACGTTACCATACCGTTCGTGGTTCTTTAGACTGTGCTGGCGTTAAAGATCGTAACCAGTCTCGTTCTAAATACGGTGCTAAACGTCCTAAGAAATAATCTGAAAAGATTAACTTCTTAGTTCGTTAGAACTGCAATCCTTTATCGTCTCGCTTGTCTGATTTCTGCATTTTTTGTGAAAATTCCAAGCGACGTATAGTAAGGCCAGCGAAAGCACATGACACTTTGTGCACCTGCTGGAGTAACCTGAAGTGTCATATTTATTAGGTGTATTAAAATGCCAAGACGTCGCGTAGTTGCTGCCCGTGAAATCCTTCCGGATCCTAAGTTCAGCAGCCAAACAATCGCTAAATTCATGAACCACGTAATGCAAGATGGTAAAAAATCTATTGCTGAAAGTATCGTTTACGGTGCTTTAGACCGCGTTCAAGAAAAATCTAAAGTAGACCCAGTTGAATTTTTCGAGACTACTCTTGAAAAAGTTCGTCCTATGGTCGAAGTAAAAGCACGCCGTGTTGGTGGTGCTACATACCAAGTGCCTATGGAAGTACGCCCATCCCGTCGTACTGCCTTGGCTATGCGTTGGTTAGTAGATGCTGCTGCTAAGCGTTCTGAAAAAACTATGGCTTTACGTCTTGCTGGTGAGTTGCTTGATGCAGCTGAAGGTAAAGGCGCAGCGATCAAAAAACGTGAAGATGTGCATCGTATGGCTGAAGCCAACAAAGCCTTCTCTCACTACCGTTTCTAAGCGGATAAAACAGCCCCTATTCAGGAGGGTGGTTGAGCGGTTGTCACTGTTCTGTCATCGAATCGCTTTAAGTTGCTATGCAGCTTAAAGCGTCCTGTTTTAACAACAAAATTTAGGAATGCTAGAAATCATGGCTCGTAAAACCCCAATTTCTCAGTACCGTAACATTGGTATTTCAGCGCACATTGACGCTGGTAAAACTACAACTTCAGAACGTATTTTGTTCTACACAGGTGTATCTCACAAAATCGGTGAAGTACACGACGGTGCAGCAACAATGGACTGGATGGAGCAAGAGCAAGAACGTGGTATTACCATTACTTCTGCTGCGACAACTACATTCTGGTCTGGCATGAGCCAGCAGTTTAAAGAACACCGCATCAACGTAATTGACACTCCGGGACACGTTGACTTCACAGTTGAAGTTGAACGTTCTATGCGTGTTCTTGATGGTGCGTGCATGGTTTACTGTGCTGTAGGTGGTGTACAACCTCAGTCAGAAACTGTATGGCGTCAAGCAAACAAATATAAAGTGCCTCGTTTAGCATTCGTGAACAAGATGGACCGTACAGGTGCAAACTTCTTCCGTGTTGTTGAACAAATGAAAACACGTCTTGGTGCGCACCCTGTACCAGTTGTGATTCCAGTTGGCGCTGAAGATAACTTCCAGGGTGTTGTTGACCTAATCGAAATGAAAGCGATTATCTGGGACGAAGCGTCTCAAGGTATGAAGTTTGAATATGGCGACATTCCAGCTGATCTAGTTGAAACAGCTCAAGAATGGCGCACTAACCTTGTAGAAGCAGCTGCTGAAGCTTCTGAAGAGTTAATGGACAAATACCTAGAAGAAGGTGATCTTTCTAAAGAAGACATCGTTGCTGGTATCCGTGCTCAAACTTTGGCTTGCGAAATCCAGCCAATGCTTTGTGGTTCAGCGTTCAAAAACAAAGGTGTTCAACGTATGTTGGATGCTGTAATTGAATTCTTACCTGCGCCGACTGACGTTGAAGCGATCAAGGGTATCCTTGACGACAAAGACGAAACTGAAGGCTCACGTGAATCTTCTGACGAAGCTCCGTTCTCTGCGCTTGCGTTCAAAATCATGAACGACAAATTCGTAGGTAACTTGACTTTCGTACGTGTTTACTCTGGTGTTCTGCACCAAGGTGACTCGGTTTATAACCCAGTTAAATCTAAGCGTGAACGTATCGGTCGTATCGTGCAAATGCACGCAAACGAACGTCAAGATGTTGAAGAAATTCGCGCCGGTGATATCGCTGCATGTGTAGGTCTTAAAGACGTTACAACTGGTGATACACTTTGTGATGAAAAACACATCATCACTCTTGAACGTATGGAATTCCCAGAGCCAGTAATTGCGCTTGCGGTTGAACCTAAAACTAAAGCTGACCAAGAGAAAATGTCTATCGCTCTTGGCCGTTTAGCGAAAGAAGACCCTTCATTCCGCGTACGTACTGACGAAGAATCTGGTCAAACAATTATTTCTGGTATGGGTGAGCTTCACCTTGACATTATTGTTGACCGTATGAAACGTGAATTTAACGTTGAAGCGAACATCGGTAAACCAATGGTTGCTTACCGCGAAACAATCAAAAAGACTGTTGAGCAAGAAGGTAAATTCGTACGTCAAACTGGTGGTAAAGGTAAGTTCGGTCACGTATACGTACGTTTAGAACCGCTTGCTGAAGATGCTGGTAAAGAATACGAATTCGCTGAAGAAGTTGTAGGTGGTGTAGTACCTAAAGAATTCTTCGGTGCGGTTGACAAGGGTATTCAAGAACGTATGAAGAATGGTGTCCTTGCTGGTTATCCAGTTGTTGGCATCAAAGCTACATTGTTCGACGGTTCTTACCATGATGTCGACTCTGACGAATTATCGTTCAAAATGGCAGGTTCTTACGCATTCCGTGATGGTTTCATGAAAGCAGATCCTGTTCTTCTTGAGCCTATCATGAAAGTTGAAGTAGAAACTCCAGAAGACTACATGGGCGATATCATGGGTGACTTAAACCGTCGTCGTGGTATGGTTCAAGGTATGGACGATCTTCCTGGCGGTACTAAAGCAATTAAAGCTGAAGTTCCACTTGCTGAGATGTTTGGTTACGCGACTCAAATGCGTTCTATGTCTCAAGGTCGTGCGACTTATTCTATGGAATTCGCTAAATACGCTGAAACACCACGTAACGTGGCTGAAGGCATCATCGCTAAGTTCCAATCTGGCGGTAAAAAAGGTGACGACGAGTAATCTTTCGATTACTATAAGCCCAAACTAATTCATAGTTAAAAACCAAATGCTCATGCAGTATCCCTGCATGAGTAGTTTAAAAAGGAAGATCTCATGGCTAAGGCTAAGTTCGAACGTAATAAGCCACACGTTAACGTGGGTACAATTGGTCACGTCGACCACGGTAAAACTACTTTAACAGCTGCAATTGCAACTGTATGTGCAAAAAAATTCGGTGGTGAAGCGAAAGATTACGCTGCAATCGACTCTGCACCAGAAGAAAAAGCACGTGGTATTACAATTAATACTTCACACGTAGAATACGATTCTCCAA
>NZ_VPEK01000023.1:0-44212 GCF_013417145.1 Acinetobacter sp. YH16044 | reverse complement strand
GGAATTTATACAGTGTATCCGAATAGCTTGTTGCCATTAAAAGCAAAGAAGCACTGTAAACTGGATTCCGAACTAAAAATCTATAATCAGGAAATCAATAAAAGAAGAATTGGAATTGAGCATGTATTTGGCAGTTTGAAAACCTTCAAAATTCTTGCTGAGCGATATCGCAATCGAGGCAAAAGACTAGCATTGAGATTCAATCTAATTGCTGGAATTTATAACTTGGAGCTGAGTGAAAAATGACTTATGAAAGAAATCTATTGATGAAATTTAGAATTTCACATGATTAAAAATGATCAATTTAAAAATGGCACATAGTGATGAAAAAATTAACTTTGTTAGGTTCAATAACTTTGGCTTTGTCTGCGGCGGTTTCGCCAAGTGTATCTGCTGCACCAGTAAAACCCATTCAGTTTGCAAAAGGTGCTATTGGTACTACAGTTGCAGGATCATTTAAAGGCTACGATGACATTCAGTATAGTTTGAATGCTAAGGCTGGACAAACTTTAAGCTATAAGCTGACAAGCAATCATGATTTAGCCCAAATTAATATATATGCTCCTGGTGATAAACCAGGAAAAACAGAAGCTTTAGTGATTGGATCTACAACAGGAGTATCTGGAAAATTCAAGCTGCCAGAATCAGGCAATTATTTGATTCAGATCTACCAAATGCGGAATACGGCACGGAATAATAGAACGGTTAATTATAAATTGCATGTTGAAGCAGTTCGCTAAACTTACTTTATCTGGATCTGGATAACTTAGAAAGTAACCGAAGAAAAACCAACCAGATGAAATTATATAAGTGATAAAAAATATTCAAAAAACCACCAAAAAGTGGTTTTTTGAGTTTTGTATTAATTGGAAAATTATAAGAAATTAAGAAAAATGATATTGATAAATATAATGAATTTAGAATGAAGACATTAAATTGATCGTTTTCTTAATTTAATAAATTGCTTAATATTCAATTTAGTATCTAAAAATATGATAACATGTGCACATTCTAAACAGTGGCTTAGATTGAGTCAGCCTTTAATTTTCAATTTATGCGCATGAATATTTTTAATATTTATCGTATAGAGCGAAATTACAATCGCCAGCACTCATCTTTACAAGCCTGTTTCTTCCGCAGTTAGCGGATATCTCTTTGATCAATTTTGATCTGTCTTACAAATAAAACGGAATAGGGAAGGTATGTCTTCATTGAAACCGTCATGGTATTCCAATGTGAATCCAAATGTGTTTATTAGCACAGTTGTTATTATCGGCATTTTCATTGCCATTGTATTTTTAGCTCCCAATGCTTTTGATCTAATTACTAAACAACTAAATCAATGGGTTACAAACTCATTCAGTTGGTTCTATGTGTTATCTGTAGCCATTTTTCTAATAGTGCTTATTTATATTGCCTGTTCAAATATGGGTAAAATTAAACTTGGTTTAGACCATAGCCAGCCAAAATATAGTAATAGCTCCTGGTTCGCTATGCTATTTACTGCTGGTATGGGTATTGGCTTAATGTTCTTCGGTGTCGCGGAGCCAGTGATGCACTATGTATCACCTCCAACCGGTGAACCAGAAACTATCCAATCAGCTCAGCAAGCTATGCGTGTAACATTCTTCCATTGGGGACTTCATGCTTGGGCAATCTACACAATTGTTGGCTTGGCGTTAGCTTACTTTGCTTATAGACACAATCTACCTCTAAAAATTCGCTCTGCGTTATATCCTCTCATAGGAAAAAAAATCTATGGTCCAATCGGTGATGGTGTAGATACCTTTGCGACGATCGGTACTGTATTTGGTGTCGCAACGACATTAGGTTTTGGTGTAACCCAAATTAACTCCGGCCTGAATTATCTATTCAGGATTGAATATTCAACGACGACGCAACTAATTCTAATTGTCATTGTTACGGCTATGGCCTCTTTGTCCGTATTTATGGGCTTAGACAAGGGTATTAAACGATTATCAGAGATCAATTTAGGCTTAGCATTAACCCTCTTATTATTTGTATTTTTTGCTAGTTCAACAATATTTATATTACAAGCGACTATACAAAATGCTGGCCAGTATTTTTCAAACTTATTCAACATGACCTTTAATTTATATGCCTATCAATCTGATGGTTGGATTGGTGGTTGGACAATTATGTACTGGGCATGGTGGATTTCATGGTCGCCATTCGTAGGTATGTTTATTGCGCGTGTGTCTGAAGGACGTACTATTCGTGAGTTTATTGTAGGTGTTTTACTTATTCCAACAGGCTTCACGCTGATCTGGATGGGAGTCATGGGGAATGCTGCACTCTATAGTATTTTAAACGAAGCGAACACCTCGCTGATTTCTGCAGTGCAACGAGATTCATCCGTTGCGTTATTTGAATATTTAGGGACCTTGCCATTCTCAGGCGTGATGAGTTTTGTGGCGACCATTCTGGTCATGTTGTTTTTTGTGACTTCGGCAGACTCTGGGGCTTTAGTTACAGACTATCTAACTGCAAAATCTGAAAACTCTCCAACTTGGCAGCGATTGTTTTGGACAACGTTAATGGCTGTACTTGCGATTGTTTTGTTGTTTGCAGGAGGTTTAGGTGCTTTGCAATCTGCAACAATGTTGAGTGCATTACCATTCACTTTTGTAATGCTTTTAATTTGCTGGGGCTTAGTCAAGGCTCTACATTTAGATGCAACCAAGATGCAAGCATTACAGGATGCGCGTATTACACCTAAAGCAATTCATAATCCAAGAAGTTGGCAGCAACGTTTAGGATTGATTATGCATTATCCGCATACACGTGAAGAAGTTGAACAATATATTGATACAACGGTAAGCCAGGCATTTTCAAATCTACAGAAAGAGTTTAAGCGTCGTCATTTAGATGTGACGGTAAACACGATAGATGATGGCTTGCAGCTTCGTGTAAACCATCAAGATGAGATTAACTTTATCTACCAAGTAGTTGTCCAAGAAAAAAATACACCAAGCTTTATGATTGATTCAGGAGAAATTACGCAAGATTATCAAGCTGAAGTATTTTTGAGGGAAGGTGGTCAAAATTATGACATCATCGAATGGACGCAAGAAGATATCTTGCAAGATGTCATTGATCAATATGAGCGTCATCTGCATTTTTTAAATTTAGTTCGAACTAAGAGCCAATAGATAAAAAACCGCCCAAATGGGCGGTTTTTATTAACATATGAAAGTTTTATAAGTAAAAATAACATATTGTTTAATAAATAGAATAATGAGGAAATTTGATATTTTGATAAAATTATACAAATTTTGAAATAATTTAATTAAAATAAATTTGTATACTCGCCATATCCTAACCAAGCCTTTTAGATGCAAAAGTATACAACTCTGAAAAGTTTATAACCTATTGTAAATACAAAGGAATACAGCTTGATGCTTAACATTCCAATCCATTCCAAACTCGGTGGATTCTACTTTTTCTATTATTCAATAGTGGGTACATTCATGCCGTATTGGAGTTTGTATCTAGAGGATCAAGGGTTTAATTATCAAGAAATAGGTATTTTATCTTCGATTGCAATTGTCACACGTTTTTTTGCACCGTTTATTTGGGGTTGGATTGCAGATAAATCCGGCAAGCGCATGCTTTTAGTTCGAATAGCAACATGGATGGAAGCCTGTATTTGGTTTCTGATTTTTATAATTCCCAATAGTTTTCAGTCTGTTGCATTACTCATGCTGGTTTTTAGTTTCTTTCAAAATGCCATATTGGCTCAATTTGAAGGAGTAACTTTATTTTGGCTCGCTGAGCGTCGTGCAGAACTTTATGGAAAAGTCAGAAAATGGGGATCAGTTGGTTTCATTGTTGGGGTATTTGGAATAGGGGCTTTGCTAGAAATAATACCTGTTTCCATGCTTCCTATCATGTTGTTATGCATTGCATTTCTCGCATTTATTTGGTCATTTACGATTAAAGAGCCCGCTACTGCACCATCTTCACAGAAAAAACTTGAACCACTTTGGCCTATCTTAAAACGGCCTATTGTAGCGAGTTTTTTTATCATTGAATTTTTTCTGCTCTTTTCGCATGCACCGTTTTATAGTTTTTATAGCAATTACCTTAAGCAGGCTGATTTTTCGACGAGCCAAATCGGTTTTTTATGGTCTGTCGGAGTCATTGCAGAAATCATTATGTTTGCCTATGCCAATGTCTTTTTTAATCGATATTCTTGGCGTAACTTAGTGCTCATTTGTTTGGGGCTAACAGGGATGCGATGGTTGATTGTAGGCTTATATCCGGCGGTGTTTATCACTCAATTTGCTGCGCAAACGATTCATGCCTTCAGTTTTGGATTATTCCACTTAATCGCGATGCGAATCATTTTTCAAAATTTTACCGCAAGTCAACAAGGGCGAGGTCAAGCGCTATACAGTACCATGTGGGGCTTAGGTGTTGCGAGTGGCAGTATTTTAGCAGGTCGATATTGGGACATGCTTTCGGGACCCGTTATTTTTATGATCGCAGGACTGGCGGTTCTACCTGCCATGTTTTTGGTCGTGGGCTTGCCTAAAACGATTCAAAAGCCAGCTTGAAGCAATTCAGTATATTGATAAGTCTCAATGGACTAAAATCACCTGATTACGGCCGAGCTCTTTGGCTTGATATAAGGCCTGATCGGCTTGATTAATCATACTTTGCAAACTTGGAGCATTGGGCAAAGACTGATGAATCAGACCAATACTCACCGTAATATAAATCGTATTTTGTTCATCAATGAAAATAGGTGTGGTTTCAACGACTTTTCGGATACGTTCAGCGATACCTTGGGCTTCAGGTGCTGCAATGTTGGTAAGTAATATACTAAACTCTTCACCACCTATACATGCAAATAAATCTGTTTCACGCAAATTCTTACGTACAATACCAGAAAATTCCTGTAAAACTTGGTCACCGACATAATGCCCATATTGATCATTCAATTGTTTAAAATGATCAATATCTATCATGATAATGGAAAAGTTAAGCTGAATTTGGTTTTGTAGGTAAAGCTCACCTTGCTCGAAAAAATATCGACGATTCATCGCATGCGTTAAACTATCATGATTTGCAAGGTATAAAACTTCTTTATACAGTTCGTGCCGATTGCGGCTAATAATACAAAGAATTAATGGAGCGATTATCAGCATGGCAAGGCCAATGCGTACAGAAATGGCTGTAGACAAGTAGGTGAGTGATGAATCATGTAAATAGAAGGCATTTAAATTGTAATAGGTCGCTAAAATGACTACGGCATTAATCAGAGATAGGGTAAATAATCGATAGGTTAATGCTGCCCAAATTAGAGCCGCTAAAGGGTAGAGAATTGCCCCTGGACCTGCAGAAACGGCTGTTAAAAATACACAGAAGACAACTGCAATTGCCGGAAATATTTTATTGATCTGAAAGCTTTGATGACGTCGATCTTTGAAATAAAGTTTAAGATCGGCCAGTTTAGGAAAAGACAGAATAAGCGGTAATATAATCAGCGCATTTAATATTTCAGTAATCCACCACATACCAAAATCAATCGACAATCGATCGGTCGACATAAACGTGTTGGGGATATAAGGCACAGTGAAAATAGCAAAAAGAGCACCTGCAAGGCATCCACCACAGGCGATGATGACAATCATGGTCAGAAAGGTGAAACCTTTATTATAGTTTTGATAGTTCACCTGAAAATATCGCATAAAAAATAGCGATACCATGCTGTTGGTTAAATTTGAAAAAGTGAGAAATAAAGTGAGTTGGAAATAATTGCCCGTCACTAAATCTGCGAGCATATAACCGGTAAATGCACCTAACCATCCTCCCAGATTACTCAGTTTAGGGAACCTTAAGAATATTGCTAACAATACTGCATTCGCAGGCCAAAAAATCGCTAAATAGCTTAATGGGCGGCTGAAAATACCGACTAAGCAGCAGCAAAGAATAACTGCAGCGACTATGACAAAAGCCATGCTGTGGCGTGCATTAAGCGGAGCAAGACTATTCGAATGCAGTTTCATTAGCTTATGTAAGCCTAAGTTAAATATGGGAGAATTCGTTTTTTTCGAATATTAAACGATAAAAAAGATTTTATATTATTTTATTGTAAATAGTGTGATTTGTTTGGCATTTAGCTGATTTGTAGTTTCGTTAACGGAGATTGATTTTCTGGATAAAGATGAAAAATGATTGTTATGAAAATGTGATAAACCGCGGATTTGTAAAAAAATGTGTTACTTTAAGAGCATGATTTATATGACTGATTAAATGTATGAAAATAGCATATCTTACAGTTTTACTCATGTTGAGTTCATCGTTGGTGATGGCGGCAGATAATAAGAATACAACTCAAAATTCAGAGGCTAAAAATCAAGTTGAAGCTATAAATAGCTTTAGGGTGACAACACGTTCTGAATTGGTTGGCTTATGGGGCATGGAAATTCCGACCAACAAAAAGTGCGTCGAATATTATAATTTTAAGAGTAATAATGATGTTGTGATCAAAAGCGGTGAAGAGTGGTCATCAGGGGTATATGACTATCAACCTGCACAAGATCCGAATGTGCAAATTCCAGCACTGATTTTGCAAGTGAAATATGACAATAATCAGATGGATTGTTCGGGCAATATTCAAGATCAAACCGGCGAAATTTCACAGTACTTTGTAAAGTGGAAAAGTCCATCGGTTATTAATTTCTGTGCCAACGATCAGGCTCAGCAGTGTTTTGCGACATTGCGTCGAGTTTTGCCTTAAGCATGATTATAGACCTTTTATTATGAAAATAAAAAACCACTCATTTGAGTGGTTTTTTTGACGCTGAAGATTTATTTATCTTCATGTCCTTCGACTTTCTTTAATAGATGCTTTTCAAGATAGTGAATATCCATTGCTTGTTCGCAGAAATTTTTATCTTGAAGAATCAAATCTTTATGTAGGGGAATATTGGTTTTCACGCCAGTTAAGATAATCTCTTCGAGAGCTTGTTTCATACGCGCAATAGAGGTGTCACGGTCTTTACCATGCGCAATGAGTTTTGCAATCATTGAATCATAGTATGGTGGGATGCTATATCCTTGATAGATATGAGAATCTAGTCGGATACCTGCGCCACCCGGTGCATAAAAATGATCGATTTTTCCCGGTGAAGGCATAAATGTAGATGGATCTTCTGCATTAATACGACATTCAATCGCATGACCTTTAAGTTGAATATCTTCTTGTTGAAGATCCAAACCTAAGCCAGCAGCAATGCGTAATTGTTGCTCGATAATATCCACACCAGTTACTTGCTCAGTAACAGGATGTTCTACTTGTACACGAGTATTCATTTCAATAAAAAAGAATTCACCTTCTTCAAATAAGAACTCGAATGTACCAGCACCACGGTATTGCATTAATTTACAAGCATTTACACACGCTTCAAGAATATGCGCACGTGCTTCTTCAGGTAAACCCGGTGCAGGCGCTTCTTCAAGCACTTTTTGATGGCGACGTTGCAATGAACAGTCACGATCATAAAGGTGAATTGCATGGCCATTACCATCTGCAAGAACTTGCACTTCGACATGGCGTGGCTTTTGAAGGAAACGTTCCATATAAACGGTGTCGTCACCAAACCACATTTCCGCATCACGTTGAGCAGCTTGTACAGATTCGAGTAGCGTGTCTACACGTTCAACGATACGCATACCACGACCACCACCACCTGAGGCAGCTTTTACAATCAATGGAAAGCCAATTTCTTTGGCTTCTGCCAATGCATTGTGAATCGTTACAGCATGGTCACAACCCGGAACAGTTGGTACACCAGCTTTTTTCATCGCAATAATGGCAGAAACTTTGTTCCCCATTAAGCGAATGTGTTCAGGACGCGGACCGATAAAGATAAAACCTGAGTTTTCTACAATTTCAGCAAACTCAGCGTTTTCAGATAAGAAACCATAACCTGGATGGATGGCATCTGCACCGGTGATTTCAGCCGCTGTAATAATGGCAGGTATATTGAGATAACTTTCGCTGCTGGCACCTGGTCCAATGCACACAGCTTCGTCACAGAAGCGTAAGTGCATTAGGTCTTTGTCGGCATCGGAATAAATCCCTACGGTTTTAATTCCTAAAGTTTTGCAAGCGCGGGTGATGCGGAGCGCAATCTCACCACGGTTTGCAATTAAAACTTTTTGCAACATTGTGATTCCCCGTGGTCTTAAGCGCGATAGCGGAATAATGGTTGACCGAATTGGATCACTTCGCCATTTTTAACCAAAATTTCTTCAATTACACCGCTTTGAGTTGCTTCAATTGGGTTCATGATTTTCATTGCTTCGATGATACCGAGTGTTTCACCAGCAGATACAGTTTGACCAACTTTCACAAATGGTGCTTCACCTGGATTTGGCGCAGCATAGAACACACCAACCATAGGAGACGGCTCAACAGCACCACGTGGTGAACGAGGTGCAGCAGGCGCAGCTGCAGGTGCAGCCATAGCAGGCGCAGCGGCAGCAACTACTGGATTGCGACGAGTTAGAGCAATCGATTGATCGCCTTCTTTAACTTCAATCGCCTGTAAGTCAGATTCAATCATCAAATCGATGAGTTTCTTGATTTTACGGATATCCATGAACAGTATTCCTAATTAAGATTGAGAAGTTGGTTGAATTTTTTCGATGGCGAAGTCTAGTGCTGCGGCATAGCCTTTTGCACCTAAACCACAAATAACGCCAACGGCTTTATCAGATAGATAGGAGTGATGTCTAAATGCTTCGCGAGCGTGGACATTTGATAGATGTACTTCGATAAACGGAATGGCTACACCAAGGAGGGCATCACGCACAGCAACCGAAGTATGTGTTAGGGCTGCTGGGTTAATAATGATGAATTGAACGCCTTCTTGTTGCGCTTGATGAATTCGGTCGACGACAGCGCCTTCCCAATTACTTTGGAAAGTGTCGAGAGAAATGGAAGCGTTTTGAGCCTGTGAAATCAGTTTTTGGTTGATATCATCGAGTGTTAGATAGCCATAAACTTCGGGTTCACGTTTTCCCAGTAAGTTGAGATTCGGTCCATGAATGACCAAAATGGTCGAGCTCATTTAGCCTGCTCCAATAAAAAGTTGCAAATTTACTTTGCAAGATACCTGCAAAGTTTGCTCATTATGGCATAAAATTCCACATTTTTTTTATAATTTCTTTGAATTGACGTGAAAAGCATGTGCCGAGAATGGGCTATATAATGCGAACTTTGCAGAGAATTGGCAATGTTAAAAGATTACATTTTTATCATTATATTGTAGGACATCATTTTAAACCCAATTGGCTAAAACTGTTGATATCTTTTGTGTAAACTTGCTTTATCATGGTGCGTACGTTTAGTAATAACCAGTGCGAATGATCTAAAAGGTGTGCTGATTTGTGTATCCGCCTTATAGGTCGTCAGTTGAACAGCCTACGCATGCATAGTCATAAAGATGGTATTCATACAGCGAATTAAAATTTCTAAGGTTTAATTTATTTCGTGCATAAAGAAATCTAAATTGCTCTCAGCTTTCAAGCGAGTTATTTGAAAAAATAAAGCAGCTTTGTATGCTAAGTATATAAAAATTAAAAGATAGTTAATTTTTTTATGGTTTATAAAGCATATTTCTAAACCAATAAAATGTTTTCATAAATGATAGGGCTCAAGCTAGATATTTTGTTTGCCTTAGCGATTTGAATATTCTGTGGGAGCATTTCCTTATAAGTGACAGCTTTAGATATGATGAACATTTATTGCGTAGCTAAGTCATACTTTATAGACCTATATATAAGCGTATTAACCATCCTGTGTATTTTCTAGTCAGTGTTTTGAATGTATGAAGCGTGCAAGGCATTGACGATTTCTTTCACAAATCATGTAAGTTTGGAAAATCGGGTATTTGTCCAAATTTGTACAGGTATTGGCAAAAGTTAAATCTGTGGTGGTAAAGAAGCTTGCTGTTTGCATGCTGATTCTATTTTTTATTCGTCTATTTCTGTGTTTGAGCGGTATATGTGTTGAATTAAGTTTCCTTTATACCTGTTTATACCTTTATGTGGAATCTACCGCATTGAGTCTTTTTCTATAAATGAATTGATAAAACAAGGCTTGAAAGCTTTCGCAGGGAAAAAATTTATCTATATAAGTGTAATTCACGGTAGAATGCCCGAAACCTATATGGCCTGAGAACAAACATGGCAAAACATACGCAAAATTCATCACCTTTGGCAGAATTGATTGCAGAACAAAAGCTTTTATGTGAAGAAGTGGGTTCCGCATATGTAGAAGTGCAGGGCGATGATGTAATTGCTGTGGCTGTCCATACCTTAAATAAAGATCCAATTGTTGGTATTCGTAAGCCTGCAGAAGGTGATGAAAATGTCAGTTGGTATATTTATGGCGGCGAGCTTGAAGGCGCAGATAACTTTGAAACAATGACTGTGCGTAAACTGCAAGATGTTGTGCCTGAAGTGCTACCGTATTTAGCTTTGGATGTGGGCTATCGTTTTATGATCGATGCTGATGATTATGAAGATGTATGGAAAGAAGGTGATGAGGCTTAATTTATGCATTCTCCATTGATGTATAAACTTTATGTCTTTATTTTCTCTGTGTTTACTGCTTCTGTAATACATGCAAATGTGAATGAAACGGTTACTCCACAACTGACTCAAGCTGAATATAATGCTCAGATACAAGCATATACTGAGCAAATTAATTCAACCAAAGCTATTTTGGATGATCCTGCATCTACTGCAACGGGTCAGCAGCAAACTCAAGCGTTTTGTTTAAGATTGAATGCATATCAACAGATTTTAGAAATTTCTCAGCAAAACTCAGCTCTTGAAATGGCCAATCTAATGCGAGTGGCTTCACAGCATTATTTACAACAACAGCAACAGAATATGCAGTCATCTGGCTTAAACGAAAGTGCATTTTGTTCGAGTCCTACAAAATAATTTAGGTTTAAATTTCTCTTCTAAAACTTTTGGGCTCTAGTCTAACTTTCTTTCATTTTGTTCTATTTTTCATAATTCGAAATGATCTAATATTTCAAAATTATTACAGCATTATTCACTATAGGTGCAGTTTCTAATAATATTAGAAGTTGAAAATGTAGATTGTCAGAAAATGATATAAAATATGCTTAAAATGACAAGTCCATCACATTATTATTATCAAGTTAGAACGATTTATATGCAACAAACATCCCTGGTCCTGTTGCATAGATCAGTACTAATACATCAACTTGTTGATGTTGTTCTCTTTTGGCCACTGAATAAGTGGCTATTTTTTTGTGAAAAATTAAATGCTTAATTGGGTGATAAATCTAATTTTGATAAAATTTTCATGATTCATAATGTAGCATCCGCGCACATTTACTCATATACGACATTCTGTTCGAGTAAGATAATCAAATGATTCAAGCATTTTGCATTTTTATCGATTTCTTCTCGGGATGACTGATGGATAAATAGACAAATATTGCGAGTATGATAAGATGATTGAACACATTATTTTTGATGTTTGAGGAGTTGTTTATATGACAGCTTATACTTCAGTAATGAAAGCAAGCCAATATGAGGACGATATGATCCCGAGCCTTGCTATCCATGCATTTCGCCATGCTTTTGAACAAGCAAGTGCGTCATCCACTGTGGTTTATGTAAAAGGTCTACAACTGGTTCAACGTCTTCAAAATGGTCAAGAAGTACAATTAAAAGATGTATCAGCCGACTTCGTACAAGTGGATGATCTACCTAAAATTTTAAAACGTAAAAAGAAAATAGAGGAAATTGTTTAATACATGCCTCCACAGCCTCGCATTAGAATGTTCGCGGGTCCAAATGGTGCAGGTAAAAGCACAGTTAAAGAATATTTATTGCCCCATCATATTGGGGCATATTTAAACGCGGATGAACTTGAAGCTCAACTGAAACATTCACACCGGCTCAATTTGTTGGATTATCATCCCGCTTTAAAATCAGAAGCATTAATTAACTTTCTCGATACGAAAAAACGTCCCGCTGATGGAGACTTTATTCCGCTATTAGCACGTAAACATCAGATATTAGATCCCTGGAAAATTGAATTTCATCCAGATCAGATTGATTCATATCTTTGTGCAAGAATTATTGATTACATCCGTTTGCAGTTTTTAGAGTTAAAAATTAGTTTTACGTTTGAAACGGTGATGTCCCATATTTCAAAGGTGGAATTTCTACGCGAAGCAAAAAGAAAAGGCTTTCGAACCTATCTGTATTATGTTTCCACTATTGATCCTGTTATCAATATTTCACGTGTTCAGTACCGAGTGAAAACGGGTGGACATGGCGTGCCAGAACAAAAAATTCGTGAACGTTATTATCGAAGTATGGATTTGTTAATGCAGGCGGTAGAAGCAACGGATCGAAGTTATTTATTTGACAACTCTGCCGATGGACAGCATGCGTCTTTTATTGCGGAAATTGAACAAGCTGAAATTTTAAAGATGAATTCGGGTATTCAGCGTTTACCGTGGTGGTTTGTAGATAAGGTGCTCAAAGAGTTTGAACCGAAGTAATATCAATCGTAAGTGATATAAAAAACAACAGGATAACTCTATGCAAAATATAGACAATGAATTACAACAACATTCAAACTCATCTCCATTAGATCAAACGGATCTAGATCAAGTCATTGAGCAGCAAGCTGAACAAGAACAGTAAAAAAACAATTCATCATTTGATCCTTTATCTTCTCTAGATTTGACCGACTTAGCTGAAATTGGTTCGAATATTATAGAATTGGGTTCAGATGCTTTAACGTGGGTGAGCGATGCACTCAGCGATATCAGTATTGATCTATAAACTATCTATTATTTCAATTAACTTCATAATAAACAGCCTTTATTGAAAAATCTCCGAGGAAATATTTCGTGATTTTTCAAGTTTATAAATTAATTCTAAATAAAACTAATCAAACACTCTTGAAGCGTTAAATTTTTCAATCAGGAAAAGGCAAGTCAGAACGAATATTTAGACTGGAGCGCTTGCATCTTTTTCAAAATAACATATTATAAAAACATATAATGTTTTAAGGCTGATGAATATGCATCCCTTTCTAACCGCTTTTCTCGGCGGGACCTTATTGGGCCTAGCCGCAGTTGGCTACCTATACGTACATGGTCGAATCGCCGGTATCAGTGGTTTAATTGCGCAAATGTTGAATCCTCAAACGATTTTAAAAACACCTGCGATATGGTTTTTAGCAGGACTTTTTATTGTGCCTTTTATCTACGGGAAAATGACCTCTGTGACAATTGAACTGGATGCAAGCCCATGGATGATGATCATTGCCGGGGTATTGGTTGGATTCGGAACGAGATTAGGTTCAGGTTGTACTAGCGGTCATGGCATTTGCGGTATTAGTCGTCTTTCTAAGCGTTCATTCTTTGCAACTGCTAGTTTTATGTTGGCTGGGATTATCACAGTTTATGTAATGAGACATGTAATCGGAGCTTAATGATGAAAAATATATTGGCTTTTATTTTTGGTGGAATTTTCTCATTAGGTTTAATGATTTCTGGCATGTCTAATCCAGAAAAGGTCTTAAGTTTCCTTGATATTACAGGGCAGTGGGATGCGAGTTTAGCTTTTGTGATGATGGGAGCCATTGCAGTTGCATTTATTCCATTTCAAATGGCCGTTCGTCAATCAAAACCGACAACCTTTGATAGGAAGGCGATTGAATTACCGAGTAATAATCAAATTGATGCAAAACTCGTCATGGGGAGTGTTATCTTTGGAATAGGTTGGGGGATTGCAGGGATTTGTCCTGCGCCAGCCTTTACTTTGATCGGGCTTGGCTATTATCAAGCGATTTATTTTGTTATAGCGATGTTTGCAGGCGTCTATCTACATCGTAAATTTTCGGGAGCAAATTAATGTCAAAGCGTGCACAGGTACAACCTTTTTTTGATGAAAATACCAATACATTTAGTTATGTGGTATCCGATCCGCAAACAAACCGATGTGCGATTATAGACAGTGTATTGGATTATGATGCTGCTTCTGCAACTACTCAAACGAAGCATGCAGATTTGATTATTCGTTATATTCAAGAAAATAGCCTAAGCGTAGAATGGATTTTAGAAACGCATGTGCACGCAGATCACTTAACCGCATCTCAATATTTAAAACAGGTTCTTGGTGGCAAAATTGCGATGAGCCATAACATCAAGATTGTGCAGGAAACATTCAGCGCCATTTATAATTTTGATGTGAAATATTTTAATTCACATCAGTCTTTTGATTATTTATTTGCAGATCATGAGGCATTTAAAATCGGTGAGTTAAATGCCTATAACATTCCAACGCCTGGACATACACCTGCTTGTCTGAGCTATGTGGTTGGTGATGATGCTGTGTTTGTCGGTGATACCTTATTTATGCCTGATTATGGCACAGCACGCTGTGATTTTCCCAAGGGCAGTGCAGCAGTATTATTCGATTCAGTACAAAAGATTTATCAGTTAGCACCTGAAATGCGTTTGTTTTTATGCCATGACTATTTACCAGAAAATCGGTCAGAATACTGCTGTGAAAGCAGTGTACATGCGCAAAAACAGCAGAATATTCATATCCACGTTGGTACGAAAAAAGAAGATTTTGTCAAAATGCGAACTCAGCGTGACGCAAAATTGGCTATGCCAAAACTGATTTTACCTGCAATACAAATCAATATGGATGCAGGTAAATTTCCAAAACCAGAAGGGAATGGTATTCGCTATTTAAAAATTCCTTTTAATCACTTTAAATCTGCAAATTAAAGACAAAGATCTTTTAGGTTGATTGCGGTTGGCTATTTCATTTATAAAATAGCCTAAGCAAGTTAAATCATATACCACATACAAATAGCCTAAGTAAGACTAATAATTTTTTAACTGTCATTTGATTTCATTCATTCAACTAGGCATCATAATATCAACATAGCAAAGTATTCAAAAATGATCCTAAATTACGAATATCATCAAAAATTAGAAGGCGAAACACACCCACTAGTCTTTATTCACGGTTTATTTGGCAGCCTCAGTAATTTAGGGATGCTTGCCAGAGCTTTTCAAAATTCACATTCTGTCATTCAGCTTGATTTACGAAATCATGGTAAATCACCTCAAAGTACAGAAATGAATTATCGTGAGATGGCAAACGATGTACTTGAGACATTAGATGTAATTGGTATCGATAAGTTTTCAGTGATTGGCCATTCCATGGGAGGCAAGGTCGCAATGCAATTGGCTTTAATCTCAGAGCGGGTAGAGCAACTTGTTGTATTGGATATCGCGCCCTTTGCATATCAGGAACGTCATCATGATGAAATATTTATAGCTTTGATTGCTGTACAAAATGCGCAAATTCAATCTAGACAGCAAGCGGTAGAAATTATGCGTGAGTATATTCATTCAGATATGGTGATACAGTTTCTACTCAAGTCTTTTAGCAAAGAACAATGGTTGTTTAATGTAGATGCGTTGTATAAACAGTATGACCAAATTATTGGTTGGGAAAGTATGGGAAATACTTGGCAACAGCCTGTATTGTTCCTCAAAGGTGGACAGTCACCTTATATTTCAAAAGCGGGGCATACCAATGCGATTGAACACCAATTTCCACATGCGAAAATTGTAGAAATAGAAGGTGCAGGCCATTGGTTACATGCAGAAAAAACAACTGAAGTTATAGAGCAAATACAAAATTTTTTAAATTAATACGGTGTGCCTTCAATTATATTTTGAAGGCACAACATCGAAATATTACTCAATCGAAATGTTATTGGCTTGAAGCTGACCTTCAGAGGTCAGTAGTGCCGCCATCTCTGCAGTTTTTTTCAGGCCTGGCATACGATATTCTGTATGACCATAATCTTGAATAGATTTCCAGCGTCCGCCCCATGTTAAACCAACAGACTCAGCAGCTTGACCATAAAGTTGATAACCACGCATAGCCCAAGGGTCTCGTTCAGTAATGACCACTTTGCCATTGCGTTTAAATGCAACATCAGCTGCTAAACCAAACTGATGATAACTTTGGAATCCACGGGCACGAGTGGTATTTTTATTGGTGGCTAAATTATTTTGACGCTCTGGACTTCTATAGCCTTCAAGCAAAACCATTTCATAACCATGCTGTTCACGCATGATTTTAAACACCATCAATAAACGCTGCTTATAACGAGGGTTCATTTTATGCCATTTACGGTCTGCTGAAGGCACATCTGTTGAAAATGAATGCGTATGGATATCTTGAACTTCTGGGTTAAAGCTTGAAGCCATAACAGATGGCTGCTCAATCATTGCCGCTTCTTCTGCAATTGCTTCTTGAACAAGATATTCTTCGACTTCAGGAGGGGCATCTAAAACTTGCCCATCGAGCATCGAGTAAATTTGAGGATCGATTTTGCGTAAATAATCTGCTTCTACTTTACTTGCAGTAATCGGGCGAGTAAAAGCAAATAATAAAATACTGGCAAACAGTAAAAAGCCGGCAAATAAAATCCACCATTGTTGTAAATGCCAGTGTGATTGAATCTGTTGTGGTGCTGCTGCATAGTTCAGTTCATAAGCAAAATTTTTGGCGTGCTGAATTCTTTTTTTACTTTGTGGAATGATTTGAAAGAAAAAATCCTGAACTTTAATTCTGAGTTCATAAGAAAAACAAAGCACTGTCACCAGTGCTAAGACAAAGAAACAACTAACCAAAAAGATGATCATGGGGAAACTGTAGCGCTCACAGTCGCATTGGCAGTGTTTGTTGTAGCAACCACTTTCGGACGTTTGGTTTCGGAAATTTGCGTTCCGCCCATCGGCTCTTCAAAGTGCTCATCTTCTTTTGCTGCTTTCGTAGATGGCTCTGTAGGCTTGGTCACCTTGGCCGTTGTTGGCGAAGCTTTTGGTTTCGCTATAGTATTTGGAATATGTGATTTAACGGTTGTTGTAGCAGCTACAACAGGGCGCTGCGGTTGGGTAATTTCAAAAGGTGAACGGTTATTCGCCACAGCTTGAACAGGCTGAGTTGCCTTAGCCGTGTTACCATGATTGAAAGCAGTAGCTAAATCATTCGAATATAAGTCATTATCCGGATCTTTTTCTTCAGTTGCATGAACGGTTTGCTGCGCTTTTTCAGCTGAAGCTTGCTCATTTTCGTTTTGACGAGGTACAGCGGATGCCTCAGTTTCAGCTTTATCTTCAGTTGGGGCAGAAGTAGTCATTTCTGCATTTGTAGGCTGATCGTCAGAATTTAGATAAAAATATCCCAGGCCAACAACAATAATCACCGCTGCACCAACAAGAAAGCCGATAGCAGCATGAGCTAAAGGCGGTAAATTATTTTTTTGAGTCGACTGTAAAATTCTAACGTTATTCGATTTTTCGTTTGCCATGGTGTCTAAGTCTTATGGTAAATGAATGGTGATATAAGCCTGTTCCGATGGGGCAGTTATGACGTTTTGATATTGTGATAACGCCTGATTATTTTGGCTAGATAACATATATCTCAGTCCACCAAATGCTAATACAGCAAACAATGCCCAAAAGATAATGATCCAAAAAAATGGTAATTCACGGTGAATAATGTTTTTAATTTGATCCGGCAGTGCCGCGAAAGGCGAAAACGCCTTTTTACCTTTCATATAATCAATTTCATCACCGACACGTGCAACGAGTGAATTGAGCATTTCAATCGATTCAAGTCGGTATTTACCATGAAAACCAAGGAGCATGCAGTAATGATAAACTTCAAGTGCTGCTAAACGATCTTTATTCTTAGAACGAATTTGCTCTAAATTTTCAAAAAAGCGGTAACCCGCAAGCTGTGAACCAAAAAGACTTAATTGCAATGGATTCATCATCCAATTGTTTTGTAAATCAAAAAAGCGTGCATCTTGTTGGGTGACAATGGTTTCATCTAATAAAGCGCAATAGGCATATTTTGCGTCCGTGATATCTTCATTGCTGAATTGAAGCTTACGGGCTTGGCTTTCAAATCGGTTTAATAGATCCATAATTTTTGTCCTGAAACTTTCAGGGCTGGATGGAACATATTGATTTTTGAGTAAGAATACGATGTAAAAACCATCATGCAGTAGATCAACTAAATTGGTTGAACTGTTGATTTTCGGTTCAGCACTTGGTTTTGAAGAGCCTAATCCAATTTGACCATCGTCAAAAAGTGAAGGGGCATTATTTGAAATATTCATGATTGCTCCTTAACCATTCATCACTGCAATAAGTTCAATCGAGATATCTTGGAAGCCAGCTGGTATGTAAACGCAGATGGATTCAGAATCAAGCATACGTTGATACAAATCATTATTTGGCTCAACTTCAAAATAACTCACACCTGAACGTACCGGAATTGCTGTTGGCACTTGCATCATATGTTGCAATGGAACAGCCGGTAATGCTGCCATGACACGCTGTTCAACATCAACGGTATTGCCGACTTTAAAGCGCAGTGGTACATAAGAAATAATGTCATGTGTAGGCATTACACTACTTGAAACAGCTAAATACAGGCGCGAATCGCGAGTAATTTTGTCACTTTCAAGACTGCCCACCCAGTAGGATTGACGGGTTTCTTTCAAGTTAATACTGATATATCGATTTGAAATAATCGTATCGAGCAACTCACGTAAAATCACATCTAATTGAGCAAAACTTTCTTGCAAATTATGATGTTGATATTGTGGGAGTTGATCTACATCATAAGCTGTAGAGAAGGTGAGTAAAGAACCTGTCAGACGTAATAATTCAAAATACAAACGTTCAGGATGAATCAGTGGATATTGCAATAAATGATTTAAGGTCGCATGTGCAGTATTCAGCGCATTAACCAACCAAAATGACACAATATCACCTGAACGGAATTCAATTAACTTTTGTTCGTTTTCACGATTATTCGATTGAATGGTTTTAATTTTAGCTTTGATAATATTGAGCGTTCGTTTAAGCCCGGTAATCAGTGAATCACACGAACTAATATGTAATATTGGTGGAATGAATTGATAATCTAAAACAAAATTACCTGAACTTTGGCGCTTAATTCGGCCAATAGGCATGTAAAGAAAACCATCAAGATTGTGCTGTGGTTCTTGGCCTAATTCAAAGATTTTAAACTCTGCACGGCGGTGTAATAAAGTAATTTCAGCAGCCGTCGCATCTGTAAACAAATCATGAGTTTCAGTCAAATGTGAATGATAGCGACTCGATTGGGTATTTTCTTCAAAATTGACGTTTCGTTTATTCGGTTGAACGATCGGTAATGCTAAATAAATTTGCATTTCACCACGTAAATTTAATGAATCAAGTAGTACAGGCTCAGGTAATAAATCTTGTGCAGGTGCTTGATAAATCTCGCCATCTTGCCAAATCATTTCGACTTTATTCAAAGCCAAAATATTAGTACTGAGTTGTGATTCATCAAAAATTAAACTTTGAATACCATAAGCGAACGGTATTGTTGCGCGAACCGTATGGTTTAAACGCTGTTCATGATAAGCATCTTGTAATTGAAAGTGTTGCGGGCGTAAAAATAATCCTTCACCCCATAAAATTTTTTCTGCTTTAAACATTGTTTTTACCAGTCGCTATTCGATTCATTACTTTGTTGCTGAACACCTAACATTTCTTGTACAGCTTCAAGAGGGTTTTCCTCCTTAATCACATGAGTTAACCATTCATGTAGAGGCATTTGTGACCATTTAATGGTTTTTTGCAGCATATAACTGACAGGGCTATGCGGCTCATTCACTTGAAAATAGTCAGCAATATCTTGCAAGACTTTCATGGCTTGTTCACGATTTTCAAGATGATTTTGCACTTGAGGTTTAAACTGCTGTGTATGCTGTTGTTGTATTATTTGCATATCATTCTGCACGGAAGTTACAGTGGAAAGTGTCTGGCTTTCAATTGGAGAATTTGATTGAACCTGTTCAGCGCTCGATGAATTGATAAAAGCATCTGCTTTATAGATTTTTTTTAAACTCAAGTGAATCATTTCGATTTGAGAGTCAATGCCAGCAAAGCTTGGCGCATCTAAACCCATCAAATCATCAAGAGTCGTTTTTAAGTTTTCCCAATGGTTTAAAATATCTAAAAACTGTTGGTAATACTGGTATTGAATTGATTTTGAGGTATTGAACAAGGCATGTTCAAACTGTTCCATACCATTAAAAGACTCTTCTTGATCATCATCTTCATGGTTGGATTTACGTCTTTGGTTTTGAACATGAAGTAGTCGATCATAGTCGGATAGGGAATAAGCTGCCGCGCCATGAACGATTGAAACTGATTTAATTAATGTTGGGATTTGATTAATTATCCCTTGTAATAAACCTAGACGTTGATCAAGGTCATCATCTTCAATTTCAGGATGAAGTTGTAGCCAAAAGTCTTGCAAACTTTTTTGTGTAAGTTCAATCCCTTTGGCAATCCCTTCGAAACCATGAATGTGAGTCCACGCTTCAAGCAACCAACCATATAAGCGAATATCTTTTGTATGTTCGCGAAGTAGATCTGACGATTTTTGGTGCACAAAGCCCCAATCTGCCTGTTTTGGTTCTGCGATCCAGTCGCCTTGATCCAAGAGCGGGTCATCTTGTGTTTTAGCTTTTTTAATTGCATGAAAATCATTTGAAAATGAAAAATCACTACCGCAAGGTAAATCGTCCGTAATCGGTTGCAATAAAGCGTCGAGCTCTAAACTCATATTCTACATCGTTCCTAACTTATGCTTCTAAGGTTTTAGTCTTTTTGCTGCTGCGTTTTTTCGCAGGTTTACTTTTAGGATCTAAAACATAAATAATTTCATCGTCTTTGACATCGATTTCAATGACTGATGGAATCTTTTGTTCACTCATTGCCATCAACAATTCAGTGGCTAAAGCAGGTAAGACCGTCGCATTTAAAATGTTGTCGACATTACGCGCACCACTATCGACCTCAGTACAGCGACTTAATAATAATTCGACTAAATCATCGGTATAGCGTGTTTGCGTACCATATTGTTTTTCAATACGCGCGGTGATTTTGCCTAATTTATGCTGAATAATGCGTACGAGCAGATCATCGTGCAATGGGAAATACGGCACGATACGCATACGACCTAAAAATGCCGGCTTAAATTGTTTATATAAAGCTGGTTTTAATACATCTAGAAGTTCTTCTGCTGACGGCCATTCTTCTACTGGCTGATTTAAACAGGCCTGCATAATGGCACTTGAGCCTGCATTTGAAGTCAATAAGATCGTAGTATTTTTAAAGTCAATGACACGACCTTCGCCATCTTCCAAAGTACCTTTATCGAATACTTGGTAGAATAGCTCTTGAACATCGCTGTGTGCTTTTTCAATCTCATCGAGCAAAACCACACTATATGGATTTCGGCGAACTGCTTCGGTTAATACGCCGCCTTGGCCATAACCGACATAGCCCGGAGGAGCGCCTTTTAAAGACGAGACGGTATGTGCTTCTTGATACTCAGACATGTTAATGGTGATTAAATGTGACTCACCACCATATAACTCGTTTGCTAACGCGAGTGCAGTTTCGGTTTTACCCACACCACTTGGGCCAACCAGCATGAAAACGCCTTGAGGTTTATTTGGATCTTCCAATTTTGCCTTAGAGGTTTTAATGCCTTGTACCAGTTGATGCAGTGCATAATCTTGACCCATCACACGTTGTTCTAACTGTGCTTCAAGCTTCAAAATTTGCTGAATTTCATCATTCACCATTTTCCCAACAGGGATACCGGTCCAGTCTGAAATGATTTCATTAATAATTTGAGCATTTACACGTTCAAAAACAAGCGGCGTTTGACCTTGTAAAGTTGCCAATTGGTTACGTATATTGCTTAAAGTTTCAATATTTTCTGGTTTTTGCTCGGACTCTTGTTCAAGCGTTTTAATCTGTTGAACGAATTCGAGTTCTTTTTTCCACTGCGTTTCTGTCGACTGAATCTCTTGTTCAAGCGCGGATATTTGTGTTTTTACACTTTCAATGCGTTCGTGGTGAATAGGAATATTCTTATGTTCATTTTCAAGAATCGCCAATTCAAGCTTCAAATTATGTAATTGAGCATGAAGTTGATCCAATTTTACAGGTTGTGCATTTTGCGTTAATGCAACACGTGCAGAAGCCGTATCTAAGACACTAATCGCTTTATCAGGCAATTGACGGCCAGTGATATAACGGTGTGATGCATGGACTGCTGTAACAATAGCTTCATCGTCAATTTGTAAATTGAAATGTTTTGCCATTACGGGAATCATGGCACGCAACATGTCAATTGCAACTTCCTCAGTCGGTTCATCGACCTGAATTACTTGGAAGCGTCGGCTCAATGCGGCATCTTTTTCAAAATACTGCTTATATTCAGCCCAAGTCGTTGCGGCAATGGTTCTTAACTCACCACGTGCAAGCGCCGGTTTTAATAGGTTTGCTGCATCATTTTGACCTGCTTGACCACCCGCACCAATCAACGTGTGTGCTTCATCAATAAATAAAATGATTGGATGTGCAGAGGCTTGAACTTCATGAATGACTTGTTTTAAGCGATTTTCGAATTCACCTTTAACACTGGCACCCGCTTGTAGTAAGCCCATATCTAAAGTATGAATGCTGACATTTTTTAAAGCATCTGGAACTTGGTTGGTTGCAATTTTTAATGCCAGACCTTCAACAACGGCCGTTTTACCAACACCAGGCTCACCCGTTAAAATCGGATTGTTTTGACGACGACGCATCAAAATATCTAGCATTAAGCGGATTTCAAACTCACGACCAATCACAGGATCAATGCCACCATTTTTAGCTTTTTCAGTAAGATTAATGGTGTATTGGTCTAGAGCTGGTGTTTTAACTGGCGTAGTTGCATTCGTTTGTACTGCTGATTTTTCATCAAGTGATGCTGTTGCTAAATCTTCATTTTCAATGCTTTTTAGGCAAAGATCTAAAAATTTATGTTTAATCGTATCGATAGGTAATAAATCGAATAGAGAAGAAGCTCTTGCTGCGATTTGGTATAAATCTGGCGCGGTAAGCAGTGCAACAAGTAAATGACCACTACGAATTTGTGGATTTTGTTCAGCAGATGCTAATAACCAAGCTTGTTCAAGTAAGCGCACAATGGATTGGGCAAAAATCGGGGTGCGTGTATTTCCTTTTGGAAGTTGAGCGATACTTTCTTTGAGGTCATCTGCCAAACCGTCTGCAGAAACTTTGTATTTTTCTAAGAGTATTTGAAGGTCATTTTTATTGTTATAGGTTAATAATTCGAGTAAAAAATGTTCAATTTCGATTTCATAATTTTGCTGTGAAATACATGTATTGGCTGACTTTTCGAGTGAAATGCGGGCGTGAGGTGAAAGTTTAGTAATTAAAACTTTTAAATTATTCATAAATAACTCATCAAATTTAGAATCCACAGTACGAAATTTTACAAGTTTGACTGTGATCTCTTTTTTCTTGCTATAAAAATAAAAACTTTAAAATCAACACCTTATATATTATTAGTGTCTTGCTTTAGGCGATATAATACAGACTAAATAAAAAAAGGAAAAAGATTTTTTTATAAAATGAAACAAAAAAAAACAAATCGTCGACAAACTTTGGAGTATTTGGCACATTTTTGTATTGACTCTATGTGCTTATTTTTTGTTAAATCTGCTGCATATTTTTAATTTTGATAAATGAAGAGAAAACCCACGGGAAAATAAGTGGTGATTTCTCCACATAAATTAAGTTTTAGCACGTAGAAATACAGAGGCAATTTTGAATAAATTTAGTGTTTTATTACCTATAATTTTAGCAGCCAGTTTAACACAAACCGTTTTTGCAAAAGATAAAGCGGCATCTGTGAAAAAATCCTGTTTAAAGGATTATCCACTGGCAGTAGGTGATACAGATCCAGAGATTATTGGTTTTTATAATCAGTTATGTGACAAAAAAAATAAGAAAAATGAGAACTTAAAAAATGAAATCTTTGTAGATATTGCCAAAAAATATCAAGCCAATGGTTACAATTTAAAAGCATTGCAAGCGGTCAATCTGCTGCGAGAAAAGAACTATCAGTCGCCTGAACTTACTGATGTCACTTTTTTAGCAGGTATCGCTATTTCTTATAATGCGCTGAATCATATGCGGAGTAATGAAAATCGTACTCTAGATGAACAGACCTATTCTCCTGCCAAAGTGTTGTCGGATAATATTCGTTATATTCAGCCGACGATTGATAAATCTACGTCTGCTGCAGCAGATGTTCGTGAAAAAAGTACAGAATCTTCGAGCAATGGGAAATCTAAACAGACAACACCAGCTAAAAAACGAACCAATACAGCGTCTACCAAGCCTAAACAAACGACTACAGCTGCAAGCAAAAAGAAAACCACCACGACAGCAAAACCGCAGACTACAGCGAAAAAACCTGCTACTGGTGGTTCACCTTTCGATACATTAAAAAATAAATAACAAGGAAAAGCACTCATGGCAAAACGTGAAAGTGTACAGAAAAAACTTCAACGAATTCGTCCTCCTCGTGTTCAATTGACTTACGATGTTGAAGTTGGCGACGGTAAAGAAATTAAAGAATTACCATTCGTTGTAGGGGTGTTAGGTGATTTCTCAGCGGCATCTGAAGTAGAGAAAACCAAATTAAAAGACAAGAAATTCATTAATGTTGATTTAGATAATATTGATGAAGTAATGGAGTCTTTAGCGCCACGTGCTAATTTTCAAGTTGAGAATACCTTGACTGAAGACGGTGGAAAAATGTCGGTAGATCTTACATTTAAGAGCATGGCTGATTTCACTCCAGAGCAAGTTGTACAACAGGTTGATCCATTACAAAAGTTAGTTGCCGCGCGTGAGCGTCTGTCTGACTTGCGTAATAAAATTTCAAATAATGAACGCTTAGAAGATTTACTGGATGAAGTGTTACATAACACTGATCAAATTCGTAAGTTGAGTGTGGAGGCAGAAAATGAGTAATTTTAATACTGCAACTGCTGCAAACCTTGAAGCAACTGAAGAATATTCGCTTTTAGATTCAATTGTCGAACAAAGTCGTATTGCGCGTACAGATCAAGAACATGATCGTGCAAAAAGTCTGATCGGTGAACTTGCCAAAGAAGTCATGGCAGGTACCATCACCGTTTCGGACAATATGACTTTATCAATTGATAAGCGTATTGCTGAAATTGATGCGTTGATTTCATCTCAGTTAAGTAAAATCATGCACCATGCTGAATTTCAAAAAATTGAATCGACATGGCGTGGTTTGTATTATTTCTGCCAAGAAACACCTTCAAATTCTTTAACAAAAATTCGTATGTTAAATACGACGAAAAAAGAATTGATTAAAGATTTCCAAGGTGCGACCGATTTTGACCAAAGCACGTTGTTCAAAAAAATCTATGAAGAAGAATATGGATCATTCGGTGGTGCGCCTTATGCAACATTGATTGGTGACTTTGAGTTTGACCGTACTTCATCTGATATGTATTTGCTTGAGCAAATTTCACATGTCGCTGCGGCTGCACATGCACCGTTTATTTCGGCTGCTAGCCCGAATATGTTGGGACTAGAGTCTTTTACTGATATTGATCGTCCGCGTGATGTATCTAAAATCTTTGAAACAGCAGAATATGTACAATGGCGTTCATTCCGTGAAAGTGACGATGCACGTTATGTTGCGTTGACAATGCCACGTGTTTTGGGTCGTTTGCCATATGATCCAAAAGAAGGTATTGCCACTGAAGGATTTAACTTCGTTGAAGAAGTTTCGGGCGAAAACCATAATGAATATTTATGGATGAACGCGGCTTATGCCTTTGGTACGCGTTTAACTAATGCTTTTGATATGCATGGTTGGTGTGCTGCGATTCGTGGTGTAGAAGGTGGTGGTTTAGTTGAAGGATTGCCTGTCCATACGTTCAAAACCAATGATGGTGAAGTGGTCTTTAAATGCCCAACTGAAATTGCCATTACTGACCGTCGTGAAAAAGAACTGAGTGATCTTGGTTTTATTCCGTTGGTACACTGCAAAAATACGGATTATGCTGCATTTTTCGGTGCGCAATCGACGCAAAAACCTAAAAAATATGATAGCGATACAGCAAATGCCAATTCTGCATTGTCTAGCCAGATCCAATACATCATGGCAGTTTCACGTATTGCACATTATTTAAAAGCAATGATGCGTGACAAAGTGGGTAGTTTTGCATCAGCGGGTAATGTTGAGACCTTCTTAAATGAATGGTTATCGCAATATGTATTGCTCGATGATGGTGCATCTCAAGAAGCTAAAGCTCAGTATCCATTGCGTGAAGCTTCTGTAAAAGTTGTAGAAAATCCAGCTTTGCCTGGTCACTACAAATCTGTGGTTTTCTTAAGACCACATTTCCAGTTGGATGAGTTGTCTGTTTCATTACGACTTGTGACCGAGTTACCTCAGTCCTCAAATTAATTTTGGGTCAACACTATAATAACTTTAAATAAATAGGTATTCAGAACAATGAAAGATATATACATTCAATTTCGTGGTAAGTACAAAGTAGACGGCGAATCTCGTGATGCAGAGCACAAGAGTTGGTTAGAAGTAAACTCTTGGACGCATAACATCCGTCAACCTAAATCTGCGACTTCTTCAAGTGTGGGTGGTCATACTGCAGAACGTGTAGAACATTCTGATATGGTGTTTGTTAAAGATTTAGACGCGACAAGCCCTAAACTTTGGGAAGCATGTTCAGCAGGTTATACATTTGATGAAGTTCAAATTGATTTCTACCGTGCGAATGGCGACAAACGTATTAAATATCTTCAAATCAAACTGAAACATGTGTTGGTTTCTAGCGTGACACCAACTGTAAACGATGAAGGTGTTCCACACGAATCATTTGGTTTGAAATATGCTGCAGTAGAGTGGACATATAACCAACAAGATATTAACGGTACTGCGAAAGGTGCTGTTACTAAGAAGTGGTCATTATCTAACAACACTGCTTCATACGCAGCGTAATAGATGGATTCAGATAGAGGCTTACTTGGGTAGCCTCTATTTTCATTTTTTTAAATATTTATAAGAAGATATGAATCTCGATCAGCTTTATCCTTATGGTTTTAGAACGACTTTATTTGACCGCTTATTACCAGCAGATGCTCAGCAAACTCAAGGTCTGTCTTTGCAAGAACTTCGTGAATCTGTTGCTTCCGATTTAGAGGATCTCCTCAATAGTCGGGTGGCAAAGTTAGATGAACTGATTGATGACTTTCCATTAGCAAAAAAATCTATTTTGCAATTTGGCATTATCGATTTTGTTGGCTTATCGACTGCAAATCCATCGGATCGTGACAAAATTTGTCAGTCAATTGAACAATCGATTGCTGCACATGAGCCGCGTTTAAAGCAGATTCGAGTCGAAATGCTCATGGATGGTCATAATATGGGGGCACTATGTTTAAGTATTCAGGCATATTTAAATATTCATCCTTTATATGAACCGGTTATTTTTGATGCCTTATTAAAACCAACAACACAACAATATGTTATTTCTCCAAGAGCTTAATGAAGTGGGTTATCTGTGATTGAAGAGCTGTTACCGTATTACGAAAAACAACTACAGGAATTTGGACAACAGTCCCGTGAATTTGCCAGTAAATACCCCAAAATCGCCCAGCGTTTGTCTTTAAACCAAGAACAAATAGATGACCCGCATATTGAGCGTTTAATTCAAGCATTTTCTCTAATTTCTGCACGGATTGATAAAAAACTTGCAGATAGTTATGACGTTTTTACCCGTTCAATTTTTGAGGTGATGTTTCCTCAATATTTAAAACCATTTCCTGCATGTTCTGTGGTGAGCTTCGAAGATATAAATAAAATTAAGCAATTAACAGATCGACACGTTATTCCAAAGGCGACCAGTCTAAAAGCCAAAAGTACGCGTGGTGTTCAATGTGAATATCAGACGGTACAAGAAGTCACTTTATTACCGATTCAATTAAAACAGCTCAATTTCAAAACTCATCCATCGGCACATATGCATTTAAATCAAAATGCTACATTGAGCTTAGGATTTGAAATTTTTTCGAATAAGCACGCTTTACTCAAAAATGAAACTTTGCCGATATTTTTAGACGCTATTTCTAATTTTCCTTTACAGGTTTTAGATAGTATTTTTAAATCGACTACGAGTTTTTCGATTCGTGTGGGGCAGCACATTCTTGATATTGCCAATCCATTTGAAATTATGGGCTTTGATGAAGTTCAAAGTGTTCTACCTATCGATCAGCATACGCATCATGCATATCGTTTATTGATGGAATATTTTTGTGTTCCTGAAAAATTCAATTTTTTAAATCTAAATTTAGATTTCATTAAGTTTTTAAGTTTAGAACACAGTGAATTTGATGTTCAAATGCACTTTAAGCTTAATTTAAACGATCAAGCGGCAATTCGAAATTATTCTGAATTAAATGCTGCAAATTTTAAATTGTTTGCTACACCAATCGTTAATCTCTTCAATAAACAAGCAGAGCCGCAAAAGATTAATCATAAGCGAATGGAATATCCATTGGTGACAGATGCGCACCATCCTGAATATTTTCAGGCCTATAGCATTTTAAAAATGAATATGGTGCGTGAAAAAAGTAACCAAGATGAAGTGTATTATCCGGTACTGCCTTTTTTTGCAATGAGTCATTATCATCAAGATAAAGTCCAGTTTTTTTATAGTTTAAATCCGCAGCAGATGAAGAATAAACATCAGGAATTAAACTATTCAATCATATCTCGTGCTTTAGACCCGCATAGTACTCAGTCCGATTTTATTAGTACTGAACTTTTGTGTAGTAATCGTGAGTTACCTTACGAAAGTTATAATAAAGATCAGAATGCATTAACACTGAATGATAGTAATTTGGCACGTCGTGCTCTGATGCTCAAACGACCGTCGTTACCGTATTATTTTGAGCAAAATAAACAAGAACAGTGGCGGGTCATTTCACATTTATCTTTGAATAATATGTCTTTAATGAAAGGCGATGCGGTCTCTCATATTAAAGAACTTTTGGAATTGTATAATTTACCTAAATCAAAAGAAAACCAAATTATTATCGACTCCATAAAAAAGATTCAGTTTTCTACTACGCAGAAACTTGTGGATAGTAAACCATTTCCATTATTTGTCAGAGGTTTAAAAGTACAGCTCGATATCGATGCGGATATATTTAGAGGACATAGCCTATATATATTTAGTCAATTGCTGGCCCATATCTTTAATTTAAAAGTCAATATGAACAGCTTTGTCGATGTCTCGGTTTTTGATGCAAATAGTCAACAGGAGTTATACCAATGCGTGCAGAACGTTGGTGGCAAGAAAGCTCTGTAATTGACGGACTTTTCCAAGAACCGAAAGCCTACGAGTTTGTTCAAGCCACTCGTTTGTTAAGACATGCACCTTATGGAGCGGCTCAAGTTCACTGGGCAAATGACTTTGAGTTTAATAGTTCACTTAATCTGAACTTCCCGAACACTGAAATTGAAAGTTTAGAGTTCAACGATGAGAAAGTTGAACTGACAAATTTAATGGTAGGTTTAACGGGTATTCAAGGTGCATTACCTTATAGTTATACCAATAAGATTAAGCTCAGCGGGCGACATCAGCGACACGAAACTCAAAAGTTTTTAGGGCTGTTTAATCATAAATTAACAGCACATTATGTTGATGCCAGTTTAAATTATCATTTACCTATTCGTTATGAAATCGAGCAGGATAATCACTATCTTGATATTTTACATGCATTAAATGGTTATATCCGTAGCCAGCATGATCAGCCAGATTTAGATGATTATTTTGCTGAGTTTTCAGGTTTAATGCAGGGACAAAACAATACAGCGTATGCATTAAAAACCATGCTGAACTGTATCTTTAAGCAGAATTTTGATATTCGAGAATTTATCCCTGAAACTTTTGTATTTGAAGAAGATCAGAGAACATGTTTAGGTGGATCTCAGCCGAGTTCATTGGGACTAAATACATTTTGTGGTGAAAAGATTCAACAGATTGACGAAAAAATTGAAATCGTGATTGGACCTTTAAACCATGAAGATTATTTAACATTTTTACCGAATCAGTCACACAGCCAAAAATTAAAACAAATGATTCAAACTTGGTGCAGTCCAACATTAATGGTGGATGTGCGCTTAATTTTACAAAAAGAAGAAATAAAACCGGTGTGTTTAAATTCTTTGAGCGGAATTGGTTTAGCTCAGGGAGCATTTTTACAGCCGAATAAACAGGTCGATAATACAGAAACCTGTTATGCCTTAATGGGGAATGCATAATAATGCTGAAATTAATAATTGGAACCTTTAGTACGCTTTTTGTTTTGTGTACTGCTTTCGTGATTTTTTACTGGCGAGATACAGGCTATGATCCGACGGCTTTCGATTTAGTCACATACTTTTTACTTCTTCCTTTAGCTTTATGTGCAATTATTTTGTCGCCTTATTTGCTTTACAAGGGCATTCAACATCAAAAAGAAAAAAAACTTGAAGCTGAAAAACGTGCAGAAGAACAAGCTGAGCAACAACAACTTGAGGCCATTGAACAAGCAAAACCGAAGCCTATTGATGTACAGCAATTTCGTTTAAATGTTTATTCTTCAGCGGCTTGGCATAGTTTTGGTGAAAACGAACAAATTATCCAAGATATTCAACAATTCAAAAGTCCTGAACTCGATGATAAGTTATTTAATGCATACGGTTTGCCTGTTCTTTCATTTCGAATCAAAGATTTAGATGAACTCACTAATGAAGAAGCAGATGATGAATATAGTGCCATCACCATGCGTGAAAAACGAATCCAGTCACTTATTCAGCAACAACTAGAGCAACACGTTGAAAGTCTATTTTTAATTGCTGAGCATCTGAAGCAATCAGCACTCTTTTATGATAGTGAATTGGCATATCAGTACCGTATGCATCCGGGTTGGGTGGATCCAGATTATACGCAAGATGAACATCCAGAACATTTGGCGAACAATGCACAGCAAGTTTCACGTTTAAATCGTTTAAATGTCCATATTTTGCTTGCTGATAATTTGATTCATCAATGGAATGATGATTATGCTCAAATTATTCAGCAGTATCTATCTGACGGATTTTCGATCATTCCCGAACAAATTCATATCGAGCCACATTTTATCGGCACTCAAGTCGCTTATTCAGAATGGTTAAGCATTTTAGAGATGATTTCAAAACAAAAGTTTGAAGTCAGTTTGATTCTCAATGCTGACTCTGAAATCGACCAAGAATGGATTGATGAAAAGATGTGGTTACAAGAAAAATACATTGCTGCAGAGTTTGCATCGAGTTGGTGTTTGGCTGCTTCAGACGTTCAAGTTCGAGGTTTAACTCCAAATAAAGTGCTACAAGTGGTGGCACATGAGCCTGAGTTGAAACGTAATTTAGAGCTTAAAGCACTGAATAATTTAGATCAGTATGATCAAGAACAACCCTTTTTATTGATGTTAGATGATGCAACGGATATGAAAGTGGTGAAAAAATTACAGTATAAATTTAATGAAACCGCGATTGAAACCTATCATTTTTTATATACAAAACAGAATCTTGGAAATACCCAGCAATTGGCAAAAATTTTTGGATTCATGTTGGGTATGCACTTTCCAGAAGAGTTAACTGCCATGATTTATAGCACAGACCAAGAATCGACATTTGCTTTTATTCAAGCATTTTCAGTAGAAGATGAACTTGAACAAGAAACTGTTTAATTAGAATTAAGACGAAATTGAGAACATTGTGAACACACTATTTTATACGATCCTCGGTTATGTTTGGCAGTACGTCACCAATCCTAAAGCGATGGTGGCTTTGTCATTTTTTGTGGCCATTGTGGCTATGCATAATTCGATTCCGCAAAAGACTTTTTACATTGTGGTTGCTGTTTATATTCTCGGATTAATTCTGTGGGGTATATATGAATTAGTACAGCATTATCGTCATAAACAGCAAGGCGAAGAACTTGCTGAGGCGATTGCCAAGGATAATGAAGCTGAATACGGTAAACAAAAAAATAAAGAAGAACTTGCGCTGATCAATCAGCAAATGAAAGACTCGATTCAACTTATCCGTAAATCAAAACTCGGCGACAAAAAGGGGAATGCAGCCCTATATGAATTACCTTGGTACATGGTGATTGGTAACCCAGCAGCGGGTAAAAGTTCAGCGATTTATAATTCTGGTCTTAGATTTCCATTTGAAGAAACTCATCAGAAAATGGTGTCGGCAGGTCTAAGTGGTACTCGTAACTGCGATTGGTTTTTCTCTACAGATGGTGTGTTACTCGATACCGCAGGTCGATATTCAGTTTATGCCGAAGACCATTCAGAATGGTTAGGCTTTTTAAATATTCTAAAGAAAAACCGTTCTAAAGCACCAATTAACGGTTTAATCGTGATTGTTTCTGTGGCGGAGCTTGTTAGTCAAAGTCCTGAAAAATCAATCAAATTAGCCAAAAACTTACGCGCACGTATACAGGATTTGACGGAACGTTTAGAAATTTTTGCGCCAGTGTATATCGTTTTTTCAAAAATGGATTTGATTGCTGGCTTTACAGAATTTTTTGATTGTTATGATAAGGATGAATTTGATCAAGTTTGGGGTGCAACGCTACCTTATGATCCAGACTCATCTGAGCATGCCGTTGAGATGTTCGAAAAGCATTATTCAATTTTATACGATGGTTTGAAGAGCGTCAGTACTACGCACTTAAGTCGTCGTCATTCGCAAAATATTTCTCCAAGTGTAATGACATTTCCACTTGAGTTTAAAAGTTTAAAGCCAGTGTTAAAAACTTTTATTGGTACGTTGTTTCAAGACAACCCTTATCAGTTTAAACCGGTATTCCGTGGGTTCTATTTCACCAGTGCGTTGCAAGAAGGTGTGATTGAAAGTCCAATGACGGAGCAAATCGCTGAAGATTTTCATTTGGTGAAAAGTACGGATAGTGAGTTTGGCATTCCTACGAATTCTGTTTCGCAAGACCATGGTTATTTCTTAAAAGGACTCTTTTCAACCGTCATTTTAAAAGATAAAAATCTAGTTAAACAACATATCAATCCTGCACGTAAACGTCAGCGCTTTATGGCATTTATTGTTGCATTGTTATTGGTTGCTGTGGTGCTTGGGTTGTGGGTTTGGTCGTATCGTAATAACCAACAACTCGTGGCGGAAGTTCAGGCAGACCTTGACAAAGTTGTGCAAATGGAAAGCCGTAGCGGAAGTGAGCTTTCGACTCAATTGGATGCTTTGCTGATATTACAAGGGCATTTACAGCAGCTCGATCATTTTGATGAAGATCGTCCATTGAAATACAGCTTTGGTTTATACCAAGGGAATAAAATCCGTGAAAAACTTAAAGTTGAGTATTTACGTGGTATTCAACAAATTGTATTGGCACCATCTCAGCAAAATATGGCGCAGTACTTACAACGCGTTAAAGCCAATGAAGCGACGTTGAAAGAAAATCACGTCAATGTGCAAATCACTCAAGCTGTGAAATCAAATCAGCCCTATTTAGAACCATCGGATACTAATCCTCAGGATGCATATAATGCACTGAAGGCGTATTTGATGATGAGCAATCATAAATATATGGAATCGAGCCATTTGAGTGACCAAGTTACTCGTTTCTGGCGTTCATGGTTAGATTCAAATCGCGGTCAAATGCCACGTGGGGAAATGATTCAAAAAGCTGAACAAGTTTTATCTTATGCGATGACTTTAGCTGCCGATCCTGCGTTCCCGCAAATGGAATCTGATCCTTTATTGGTTGATCAAACACGTCAATTATTAACAGCTGTTACCATGGGTATTCCTGCACGTGACCGTGTTTATAATGAAATTAAAATGCGTGGTTCGGTACGTTTCCCAGCAGTAACTGTGAAGCAAATTTTAGGTGAAACAGGCCAAAACAGCATGTTAGGTAGTTATGCCTTGCCGGGTATTTTTACTTACCAAGCATGGAATGATTATGTAAAAGATGCGATTAACCAAGCTGCGAATAATCCGACGGATACTCAAGATTGGGTACTCAATACCAATCGTTCTGATGACCTGACGTTTAGTGGTAGTCCAGACCAGATCAGTAAACAGTTAACCGAACTTTATAAGCAGGAATATATCGCTGAATGGCGTAAATTCTTAAATGCTGTACATTATGGCAAAGGCGCAGATGTCGCTCAGCAGTCACGTTTTATCGATATTTTAGGTGAACCTGAAAATTCGCCAATTCGTAAAGTGGTTGACCGTATTGCGAAAGAAACCAGCTGGGATAATCCAATTGTTCAAGCAGAACTGGCAGCACCTCAGAAAGGCTTTATTGCGTGGTTTAAACGTAAAGTTCTCAGCCGTGATGATGCGCAGCAGGCACAGCAAGTTGCTTCTAAAGCCAGTCAAGGTGTTATTGCAAAAGAATTTGATGTGTTCTATCAATTGGTTCGTAAGCGTGATGATCAGCAAAACAAATCTATTTTAGATGAATACATGCTGTCTTTGAGTCAAGTACGTAGTAAGTTTAATGACTTGAAGAGTGGCGGTGATATGGGGCCTGCAAGCATGACATTGGTGAAACAAACCATCAATGATCAAAGCTCTGTCTTTAATAGCACGCAAAAATTTGTGGATGAAAAAATGTCTGTGGGTCTGAATGAATTAGACCAGCAGTTGATTCAAAAGCTCTTTATGCAGCCGGTGACCCAGTCATTTGAAGTATTACTGATCCCAGCTCAAAACGAAATTAATAAGTTGTGGGCAATGCAGGCGTATCAACCATTTACAACCAATCTTGCGCCTAAATATCCATTTAATAGCAATGCCACTTTACAAGCGACCAGTAATGAAATTAGCCAAATTTTTGGTGAAAACGGAAGTATCGCTCGCTTTGTAAAAGAATATTTAGATCCATTAGTGATTCGTCGTGGCTATACCTTAACCACGAAAACATGGAAAGATTTGGGCATTGGTTTAAATCCACAATTCGTAGCGAATTTCCAACGCTATGTTGCGCCAAGTAATGGCGTTGCTACAGGGGAATTGAGTCAAGCAGCACCTGCGGCAACCAATCAATCGAACTTCCAGTTCTTCCCATTAGAAAATACACAGTTGCTTTCATATACCATTGATATTGATGGTCAGCGTATGGTGTATGAAAATGGTGTTCAGCAATGGGTGAACTTCGTTTGGCCAAATAAAGGGGCAATTCCAGGTGCACGTATTACCGCGATTGACTTGGAAGGTCAAACACATACCATTTTTGATGAGCCGGGTGAATATGGTATTAACCGATTGGTTGAAGGCGCTCAGCGTACACAAAATGGTAATTCATTTGAAATGGTGTGGCGTAGCAAACAAAATCCAAAAGTGTTTGTAAAAGTGAACTTCCGTTTAATCAGTGGTAACGCATCTGGCCCAACTACAGGTTCAGGCTATTCAGGTATGACTCTTGTTGATCAAGTGGTGACGAATAAAGGTGTTCGTGTCGTCGCAGCGCAAACGATGCCTGCAGGACAAGCGCCTGTAGCGCCAGCGACTTCACCGATGAGTGTTGTACAAGGAACAGCAACACCATGATGATGATTTTAAAAATAGGAGCGGTGGCATTCGTGCAAAAGAACAAGGAGTGTGACGATGTATGAAGTGAGAACGACACCGCTGTATTATGGAAAATGTCCAGCTCGTGGTGACTTCTTAAAGAGCCGTGAACAATATTCACTGATTCAGTTAATCGATCAGTGGATCACGGAGGCGCTTGAGTTCGCTATGCGTTCAGACAATTTTAATGCAGCGTATAACTCACTGCCTTCATTAGATTTCTTTATTGCCAGTCCAAAAGATAAGCGTTTTTTGGTTGCCAATTTGATTAGCAGTGAAGACAGTTCAAAGCGTCAATTTCCAATGGTGTTGGCTCATCTGCTAGAAATCGATGATCCTTTCGATAATATTTTGTATGCACCATATCGTTATAAACAGACCTTAATTGACTTATATCAGCGTAACCGAGTGATGCGTTCTATTCGCGATCCCGATATTTTGCTCGATAAATTAGGCAAATTGAATAACGAAATCCAAGTGTTCGGAACAGAAGAAACCTCTTCTTTTTATGAGCATCATACGTTGCATTCATTTGCACGTTTATTGAATTTTACGCCTTATCAGTTGGCGCAAAGCATGATTGGTCTCGGTTTGCTGCTACAACCGATTATTCATCAGGGCACGTCTCGGTTGAATAAAGTGTTGATTTTACCGATCAATAATATTAGTTACTGCTATGAAATTGCGGCTTTTTGGGTCAACCTAATTAGTCGTTTTGTCGAAAACCAAGATGCTGAGTTACTCATTGGCATCCTACACAGTGATTCACCTGTTTTACTGTTTGGTTTTCAAGGTGCTGATATTACTGCACTCAGTGATGTTTTTACCCAAAATATGCAAAGTGATCATTGGGTTTCCCTGATCGATGCCAGTTGGATTGATCCTTATCTTGAACAAAATGCAGGCTTAGCCGTTTTGGAACAGTCTTTGAGTGAGCGCCAGATCAGCCTTATTCATGGCATTAAACTTTTTAGACAGACTTTTATAGAAGAATAATGATGCAAAGAATCTTACCAATGTTGCCCAAATTTCTTGCGAGTGTGTACATTTTAGGTTGTTCGACTTTGCTTTGGGCAGAGCCTATTGTGATTGAAGGTGCTGTACCGAATGAAGCAACCAAGCAAGAAATATTAAATAAAGCCTATTTGACCTATGGTCAGGCAAATGTGGTTGATAAAATTCAGGTTCGAGCGGTTACAGCACCCAATGGTTGGGGCAATAGCGTAAGCCAAATGATTAATGATGACTTAAAAAAAGTAAAACAGGGGAAACTCTCTGTACGCGGAACGCAAGTCGATTTAAGTGGCAAGATGTCAAATCAAAATGATATCCAACCAACGACCACCAAGTTTCAGTCTTTGGTCACAGCACCTTTTCGTTTCAATGCACAGCTTTCTGTCAATCAGGCTGAACAGGCTATTATTGATGCGGCTTTACGTAATCGTATTATCGAATTTGAATCGGGAAGTGCTATTTTAGCGCCATCTGGGGTACAGATCTTAGATGAAATGGTTGTCGCACTGAATCGCGTCGGTGGGAAAAAAGTACGAATTATTGGTCACACAGACAGCTCGGGGAATCCTGAGAAAAACTTAAGTTTAAGCCAAGATCGTGCTAATGCAGTTAAAAACTACCTGATTTCAAAAAATATTGCAGCGGCGAACTTAAGTACTGAAGGGATGGGCTCAAATAAGCCTGTAGCAGACAATGCTACGCCTGAAGGTCGTAAGAAAAACCGTCGTATTGAGTTTGAAGTACTGTAACTATTGTAACTACAACGGCTAATGCGACGAATGAACCCAGTGTATCTAGACTGGGTTTTTTTATACCAATTGACTCAGTCGATTATTTGATAACTGAAAACGACATTTTTTAAAGCAGCAGAGCGAAAACAAAATAGGAACATATTTTGAATTGGGATGATGCTATTAATTTTTGCATTTTATACCACTAAAGCATTCATATTTTGAGTAATAAAACAGTGGATTCTAAAATCAATTAAGGTTAAAACATAAGAATCAGTTTTGGATATGCGTTTCATATCTACTGCTTTAACCTTGTCGATAAAGAATAATCACTTTTGACATGGTGCAAAGTTTTAAAAAATCTGCAGGACAGTGCGGAAAAACAACAACTCAATATGGATGAATGTGGGAGCAAAGAATGCTTGGTAATATGATGTTTAAACCGCTTTTGATTAGTAGCATGATTGAACATGCGGGTCGCTATCATGCGGATAGTTTAGTAATTTCAAAAAATACAGACACGACGATTACGAAAACCACTTGGGGTGAAGTCCATAAAAATTCAAAACGATTTGCCAATGTTCTTGCATCACTCGGTTTAAATTTAGGGGATCGTGTTGCGACCATCGCTTGGAATAACCATCGTCACTTAGAGTCTTGGTACGCTATTTCAGGTAGTGGTTATGTCTGTCACACTATTAATCCGCGTTTATTTCCAGAACAATTAATTTTTATCATCAATGATGCCGCAGACCGCGTGATGTTATTTGATAAAACCTTTTTGCCGTTAATCAAAGCAGTAAAACCACTATTAAAATCTGTTGAACATTTTATTTGTTTAGATGCACCAGATGCAGCAATTGTCGAAGCGGTGCCAGATGTTAAATTTTATGATGAACTTATTGCGGGACAATCTGCAGACTATACATGGCCAGAATTAGATGAATTATCGGCTAGTTCTTTATGTTATACCTCTGGTACCACAGGCAATCCGAAAGGTGTGTTGTATAGCCATCGTTCAACAGTCTTACACAGTTATGCGATTTGTATGCCGGATTCATTAAATATCTCAGCGCGGGATATTATGATGCCTGTTGTGCCGATGTTCCATGTCAATGCATGGGGTACGCCATATGCTGCGGCAATGGTGGGATGTACTTTAGTGCTGCCAGGCCCAGGTTTAGATGGAGCAAGCCTGACGCAAATGATTGATGACTATAAAGTATCCGTTGCATTGGGTGTTCCAACGATTTGGCAGGGTTTAATCAATGCTGCGCAACAAGCGGGTAGTCAGCTCCAAAGTTTAGTGCGTAATGTGGTGGGTGGATCTGCTTGTCCTCCTGCGATGTTAAAAGTGTTTAAAGAACAATTTAACTGTGAAACGATTCATGCTTGGGGAATGACCGAAACCAGTCCATTAGGTTCTTCAAACCAGTTTAAAGCCAAACATTTGTTATTATCTGAAGAAGAACAATTACAAGTACGATTATCACAAGGTCGTCCACCATTTGGGGTCGATTTACGTATTACCGATGAAGAAAACGGTACACACGAAGTTGCACGTGATGGCGAAACGACGGGTAATTTACAGATCCAAGGGCATTGGATTATTGGCAATTACTTTGGCAAAACAGAGTCTCCATTAACCTCAGATGGTTGGTTTGATACAGGGGATATTGCAACCCTGAATGAGGATGGTTTCTTAAAAATTAGTGACCGTTCAAAAGATTTGATCAAATCTGGCGGTGAATGGATTTCTTCTGTTGAGTTAGAAAATTTAGCTATGGGACATCCTAAAATTGCAATGGCGGCAGTGATTGCAGCAACCCATCCAAAATGGGATGAGCGTCCTGTATTGATTGCAATTAAAAAGCCAGATGTCGATTTATCTGATACAGAAATTTTGGATTATTATGCAGATAAAGTCGCTAAATGGCAGGTGCCAGATAAAGTAATTTTCGTGGATGCTATTCCTTTGAGCGGAACAGGTAAAATGCTGAAAAAAGATCTACGTGAGCAATTTGGTGCTGTACTACTTGAAAGCTAACTTACTGTAAGTTACCAACTAAATATTGGTAAAGAGCAAAACGCAAAGGTGATATGCCTTTGCATTTTTTTATAAAAACTTAAATTTTGATAAATACTATATTCTTAATATCAGGTTTTTAAATAAATTTTTTTCAACGAATCTATAACCAAGTTCAATGAATAATCTAGCCCTGTTGGGTCGCATTCAATTCAATAAAAGCGTAAATTGATGAGGCATCCACCGTTAAACCACCTTTCTTATGTTTCCAGTTTGGATCTTGTTCACTTTAATGGCTGCTTTTATGCAGTCATGGCGCAATGCATTTCAAAAACAACTCAGTACCACTGTTGATGTGTATGGTGTCACCCTTGCACGGTTTATTTTTGGGCTCCCATTTGCCTGCATTTATTTATTTGTGCTGTACCAACAACAGCCTGTGACTCAGGTGACCACATTTACACCTATGTTTTGGATCTATGTGGTGATTGCAGGACTAAGTCAAATTTTAGCGACGATTTTAATGGTCTTGCTTTTTAAGCAAAAGAATTATGCCATCGGCGTCGGTTTAGCGAAAAGTGAAGCCATCTTTGCGGCCATAGTGGGGGTGATTTTCTTAAGTGAACATTTAAGTTTATTTGGTTGGATTGGTGTTTTGGTTGGTGGCATAGCCGTTTTTCTTTTAAGCAAAGGTTCTCAACGACAAAAGTTATCTTTGCCAACTTTATGCATCGGTGTAGGGAGTGGATTAAGTTTTGCTATTACCTCTTTATTGGTTCGTGAAGCCAGTTTAGAGCTAAGTGATTTACCGACTTTGCATCGTGCGGCGTGGGTATTGTTGAGTGTAATTGGCTTTCAATGTGTGATTATGCTGCTGTACCTCAGTCTATTTAGCCGCAAAACGCTCATTGCCATGTGGGATAGAGTCGGTCTGACCTTTCGCGTTAGTGTCTGTAGCTTTCTAGCATCCTTGGGCTGGTTTACTGCTATGAGTATGCAAACGGTTGCGATTGTCAAAACCCTAGGTCAAATCGAAATATTATTTAGCCTCTTAATCTCTGCCTATTTCTTTAAGGAAAAACTCGCAAGAACCGATCATTGGGGATTAGCCCTTGTGGTGATTGCGGCCATTATGGTGATTTGGGCTTAATGTGTGCTTTAAACAGTCATGAAAGCAAATTAAGGCCAAATTTAAGTTAGTTTTTCGAATATATTTTTAATTAAATATGAGAAATATTTGATGTCCACTAGGATATTTATCATGGAATTGTTTATGATTTAAAGGGTGAGTAAACTTTAAACATGATTGAAAATGCTCAAGTTGTTCAATCTATATATTTATTTTTCAAATTTTAGCGTTAAATTTTTTTTATTATTTTTTATTTATATTGCCAATATAAACAATGTATTGATGGGAGGGCTTAAATTTGGAAATACTCATACAAACTTTATCCTTCCCAGCGTTGTTAACTATTTTAGCTTCGGCTTTAGGCTGTGGATTGCTCATCGGTTTGGAGCGTCAACGTAACAACAATTTGGACAGTGAACAGAGCTTTGCCGGTTTACGCTCATTTACCATTTGTGCGCTGTTTGGAGCATTGTGTTTTTTAATCCATTTAGCTGTTGGTGTAATCGGTGCAATTGTCGTCAGTATGTTTAGCTATTATGGATTAAGCCAGCAAAAACAAGATATTGGCACAACCACAGAACTTGCTTTTGTTATGACCTATTTAATCGGCGCTGCTTGTGTTTTTAATATTCCACTTGCTGCGTGTTTGGCTGTGGTGCTGACCCTCATATTAGTTGGAAAAAAAGGCTTACATCATTTTGCAGCGCATTGGATCAAAGACTATGAGTTAAGAGATGGAGTCTTTTTACTGGCATTGATCCTAATTGCCTTACCTTTAACGCCGAATCAGGCCTATTGGGGTTCTGTATTAAATCCCTATGTGATTTTAAAATTACTGATATTGATCTTGGTGGTGCAGTCATTAGCACACATCGCCAAGCGGCTATTATCCTCTGATAAAGCCATTATTTTATCGGCCTTGGCATCAGGTTTTGTGTCGAGCACAGCAACAATCGCAAGCTTAGGCATGGAAGTGCGAGCAGGAAAAGCCAGTGCCAAAACTAATGCAGGGGCAGGACTTTTTTCATGTGTTGCGACATTGGTTCAACTTTTGATCATTGTCCTTGGGGTGAGTTTTGCTTGGTTTAAAATATTAGTTATACCAAGTATCGTCGGCATCTTGATATTGGTCCTTACTGCGTTATATCTGATTTATGGCTCATCTCAAGTTCAGCATAATAAAGAGTCAGAACCTGAAATGCTTCGTGTAGAGGCGAATGAAACAGTGCCGTTAGAAAATACTGATAGTCGAATGTTTAGCTTAAAACAGGCGGCAATCATTGCCATCACGCTTACTTTGATCCAAGCACTTGTTTATGGATTAAATCTCGCTTTAGGTGATAAAGGCTTAATTTTAGGGACATTATTAGCATCACTCTTTGAAGTCCATGCAGCTATGGCAACCGTGGTGATGCAAGGTAATATCGACAATTTAACATTGGTTTATGCTGTGGTGATTGGATTATCAGCCCATGCGATTTCAAAATGTGTGAATGCATTTCTCACAGGTGGCTGGAAATATTTTCTATATTTTGCACCAACACAGTTACTTCATATGCTGTGCCTAATCGCGGTTTTGCTATTCAGTTTAAGATAAATGAGCCAAGTGACTGCTTCTTATTATTCATGGCGCAATTGCATTAATCTGGCTTTAATTTGTGGCCAACTGGTTGAAATCCAACATACCAGCGAACCTAATGTCACCAAAATGGCACCATGCCAAAAACTTAAACTCAGTGGTGTCTGTAATATAAACATTGAAATAACCGAAGAAAAAATCGGACTAAAATACGATAAAGTCACCAATATCGTAATATTGCCTTTAATAATACCTACATTCCACGCTGCATAACCCAAAGCGGTTACAATGGACACGGTCAACATATACATACCGGTATGTAAGTCTACGGCAGGCATTCGCGGAATACCGTGAAATATCAACATTTTTAGCCATAGCATAATCGTGATCACGACGAAAAAGAATGAAATAGGGTTATGTCCAAGACTGTATTTACGTGTAATCACACAGTAGAGTGACCATAAACTCGCTCCCATAAAAGCAAGAAAATAGCTTAATGGATTAGACTGAATGTTCGTAAAGACTGTAGACCAGTTAAAACTTCCATTACCCGTTTGGATCAAAATGATGCCACCCAAACTAATGACTAAACCAATGATTACGAAAAAGTTAAATTTTAATTCTTTAAATAAAATTAACGCGGCAATTGTCAGACTCGGCCATAAATAATTGACCAAACTGATTTCAATCGCTTGTTGAGCTGTTTGAGCCAAAGCAATGGCATACGAAAAACACAACTCATAAATCACAAATAAAAGGGTGGCGTATATCAAAAATTGGCGCGGAACCAGTTTAAGGTTTGGAATTTTAAATAAGAGCAATAGAATAATTGCGCTCAAGGTATACATAAAGAGCACAGCAAGATCAGGGCCAATACTGAAACTAATTTTCTTAAGTAAACCAACAATAGAAGACCATTGTAAGATTGCACTGAATCCAATCAGCGTTGCAAGATTTTTGGACATGATTGCTCGAAGATTTCGCAAATGGCGAATGAATTTTTAATTTTTATTATAGTCTTTATTCAGTCGTTTAGTATAAGCGTGAAATTATCAAACTCTATTTAATTAAAAAGATTTAGAGCTCGTCGTACGTCAAGAGCAGCATGGCGATGAACTAGGTTTAGATTCTGGCTTATTAACGCACGATTTAAAACTTGGACAATGTATTCATGCCTATATTCGTGCGAATCCAAATTTTCACTTAGCAGAGGGCGTTAAGTCGGCAATTATGATTGGCAATGGCTCAGGAATGGCGGGTTTGCTTTCACATCTTAAGCAACGTGTCGCAAAAGAGCACTGTCAAAACTGGTTAATTTATGGTGAGCGTCAACAAGCTTTCGATGCAATTTTTGCTGATGAACTGCATGAATTACAAAACCAAGGTAAAATTGCAGAAATCGATCGGGTATTTTCTCGTGATGGATTTGCTGAAAAGTATGTGCAAGATGTCCTAGTTGTAAAAAAAGCTGAATTGATTGATTGGCTAGAGCAAGGGGCTTGTCTCTATATCTGCGGCAGTTTGAATATGGCCAAAGCGGTAGATGCCACTTTGCAAGAGATACTGGGCATTGAACAACTGCATACACTGCGTAAAGCAGGTCATTACCGCCGCAATGTGTATTAAATAATTGATGTCTACTGAAGAAGTAAATAATGATGCAGTTCGTAATGAGATGGATCGATAGTTTAAAAAGGAACAATAATGGATAAATTTGTAATTAGAGTTTATCACGATTGTAAAAGGCTAATTATAGCTATTTTTTTTATTATTGAATTTTTGATTTTTTTAATAAAGTATTACTTTTTTGGGATAGGTTTCTGGAGTTTTATTGGTGCAGTAGTTTTTTTTATTATCTTTGTTGATCGGCTTTGTTGCACAAAGATTTGAAATACAAAGCCCCCTAATTGAGCCAAATTTAAGGCGTAACTTGGGTAAGTGGTCGACCTAATTCCGTAAATCTGTTGAGGACTGCTACACGTGCATGAATTTCA
>NZ_VPEK01000022.1:0-44563 GCF_013417145.1 Acinetobacter sp. YH16044 | reverse complement strand
TACTTCATGTACAACCATCATTTTAAAGGCGAAGCTATAATCACGTTGTGTGCGTTTAACTCGTTGTTCTTGTGCATGTTCCATAAAATAAGTCTCTTAAGGTGTAAACTTATTTCAGGACGGGACAAAAACACAAATAAAAAAAGCCTCAAAAGTTTGAGGCTTTTTTAAAGAGCTGACGCTGAATGTTCTATTAATAGCTTTCAGGCACAGCACTTAAGAATTCACGGCGTTCTTCTTTATTGGTTTTAAAGTCACCGACAAAAGAAACGGTACGGGTTGTAGACTCTTGTTTACCTACACCACGCATCATCATACACATGTGAGCTGAATCAATCACCACAGCAACACCACGTGCACCAGTCACTTCAGCCACAGCTTCAGCGATCTGCTGAGTGAGGTTTTCCTGAATTTGTAGGCGACGGGCAAACATTTCTGTAATACGTGCGAATTTTGATAAACCTAAAACATTGCCTTCTGGGAGATAAGCAATATGTACACGGCCATAAAAAGGCAATAAATGGTGCTCACACAAAGAATAGAATTCAATATTCTTAACTAAGACCATTTCACGGTTATCGGATGGGAAAACCGCATTGTTGGTCACTTCTTCAAGTGTCTGGCTATAACCAGAAGTAAGATATGAAAAAGCTTTAGCAGCACGCATAGGCGTATCTTTAAGACCTGGGCGATTCAGATCTTCACCAACGGCAGTTAGGATATTTGCGTAGGATTGCTGCATAGACATAAGACGTGTTCACTTACACTGAGAGATTGAACAAGGACGGCATTGTAGCAGAAAACTATTACAATGCCTTCTTTTGGAGTTAAATCCGATTATTGTTTAAACTGTGGGTTCTTTTCTGCACGTTTAAGCAGAACCAGTACAGCACCTGTACCGCCTTGTTTTTCTGGGGCGCTCACAAATGCCAATACATCACGATGTTGACGTAACCAACTATTTACATAAGTTTTTAAAATTGCTTCTGGTCCTTTGCCATGCACAATTTTAATGACGTTTTGATTGTCATCTTTCGCCATTTGAATGATTTGCAGCACAGCCGAACGAGCTTCTTCTACAGTGCAACCGTGTAAGTCGACTGCTTCGAACCAACGTAGATTACCGGCTTTTAAATCTTCAAAAACTTTATGCTGTAAGGTTGCAATGCGATAGCTTAAGGCCGCTTGACTGGCAACAGGGTTGAGCATCGCTTGCGTATCAGAAAGTAATGCATCATCTGTTTCCATAGGGCCAATTGCAGCAGCACGCTTTGCCAAGGTTTGCGCATCAGGTTTTTTACGACCCACTTTTTCCATTTTTGCAGTATTTCCTGCATTCATTTTTTGAACACCTTGCATTTGCTTTTGGAAAAGCGCGAAGTCTTCTTCCTGCTCTTGTTCAACAGTCTTTGGCGTCGGCTCAGGCTGTTTAGCAATCGTAGAGGAATGTGGATTCGTAATTTGCTTTTTAAAAGATTTCAGTAGGTTGTACTGATCTTTTGAAAGCGAAGAATCGTGTTTGCTCATAATGAAAAAACGGGAAATATACAAAAATTTAAAGCAATTATAGCCTTAAATGGCACTGATTTGAACTGGAAAGACTTTATATAAAGAAGATCTCTTAATTCATTACAAATCCTATTTGGACTTCAAAGTTGAATTAATTAATTTAATAACTTTTTTATTTTTATATTGTTCTGCAAGAGCTAATGCTGATTGTTCTTCATTAAATTTAGAAATACACACGATTTCGGTTGAAGCGCCTTTTTCAAGTAAATAAGAAATTATCTGATATTGATTTAGGCGAATAGCTTTACCTAATGGGGAGCATCTAGTGAAATAATATGTTTGTGGTTCAACTTCATCTACTACAAGTTCATTTATTTTTCTAAGCTTCATTTTTTTGATGAAAGAAATATCTGTGTGCTCGATAGCCGCCATAATTAAGGTGGTATCATAAAATTCATTGTTTTCACCAAAATTTAAATATTCAAGATACAAATTTTTGGCTTTTTCATAATTATCAATATCATTTTTCTGTGTCAGGTTCTTTATCGCATTTTGGAAAAAATCATTCATATCATCAAAATCATTTATTGCTGCATGGAACATGAATATATTTATTAAATATGGCTCATCAGCTAAATTCTTTTTCAATAAATGAGGGGTATCTTTATAAAAAATCTGTTCAAAATGATTTAATTTTTCCATGGAATAAGGGTGAGATTTAATATTGATTGGTTTTGATAAAGAATTTTTTTGTCCTTTAGAAATAGAAAAATAGGTTGAATTTTCAATATTCTTGTTTTTAGTATTGATTGAGAAATTAATGACTATTGGTAAGCCTTGATAACTAACGATTTCAATTTGATTCTTATTGAAATCATAATTTTTGCCCTTTAGCACGTTAGTATTTATATTTGGAAAAATTTGATTTAGGTCAATCTGCGCAGCAATGATGCCTTCGGGCATAGTGGAAATATTAAAGTAGAGGATATGATTTTGGTCAATAAGATACGGTGAGCCTGTATACAGAGTTATATTTTTTGCCCAACTCATCTGGTGTAGTGAAACCAAGATTAATGAAATGAATAGAAGAGTAGAAGAAATAATCGACTTCATTATTTTTAATTCTCAAATGAATAAAAATTATAAAAAGGATGTGTAATTTTTTTAATATGGATGCAAAGGAGAAAAAGGGTGAGCGAACTCACCCTACATATTTCATTTATATTTTATCAGGCACACCAAACAGCTCCTTAAACGCCTGATCAGGGCGTGGCTGCTTCATAAAACTTTCACCGACCAAGAATGCATGAATATCATGTTCTTGCATCATGGCAACATCTGTGGGTGTGGCAATACCGCTTTCTGTCACGAGTAGGCGAGAAGGTTCAAGTAACTTCTTCAAACGTAATGATGTATTGAGGTCAACTTCAAAGGTTTTTAAATTACGATTATTGACGCCAAGTATACAGTTGTCAGAAAGACGCATTGCACGCTCAAGTTCTTCTTCGTCATGTACTTCAACCAACACGTCGAGATTGTGTTCAAAAGCAGTTTTCGACATTTCTTCGAGTTGTTGATCAGACAAACAAGCCACGATTAATAAAATACAGTCCGCATGTAAAGCGCGTGCTTCAATTACGCCATAAGGGTCAATCAAAAAGTCTTTGCGCAGGGCTGGCAAGTCACAGTGCGAACGTGCGATCTGAATGTTTTCATCAGCACCTTGGAAAAAATCCACATCGGTTAAAACAGACAAACATGCCGCACCAGCATCTTGATACTGCTGCGCAATTTCAGCAGGGTTAAAGTTTTCACGAATGATGCCTTTCGATGGTGATGCCTTTTTAATTTCAGCAATCACCCCCGGACGTTTAGAGCCGAGGTTTTGTGCAAAACCTCGAACAGGTGTAGCTGCTTGAGCTAGCTCTTCGACATCTTTATAGCTACGTTGTTTAAGACGGGCTGCAAATTCTTCTTTTTTACGTTCAACAATTTTACCCAAAATTGTATTGGCGATATCTACCATGATCTGTGTCCTAATCTTAAGCTTCGTATTCTTTTAAAGTTTTAGTAAATTCAGACAAAATGCCCATTTTCTCTAGTGCTTGACCGCCATAAATAATGTCATGTGCTAATGCAACACCTTGTTTATAGCTTTTGGTTAAGCCTGAAACATAAATGCCTGCGCCTGCATTTAGGGCAATCATATTCGCGGCTTTATCACCGAGTGCAGATTTGTTTTTACCTAAAGCATCTTTGATCAATTTTAGACTTTCAGCAGCACTATCTACAGATAGACCCGTTAAGGTTTGCGACTCGATATCTACGGCTTCCGGCTGAATTTCCCATTCAGTGACTTCGCCATCTTTGAGTTCAGCAACATAAGTACTTGATGCAAGGCTAATTTCATCTAAACCGTCTTTTGAATGCACCACCAAGACATGTTCTGCACCGAGTTGTTTTAAAACTTCAGCCATAGGACGACATAATTCTGTAGAGAAAACACCAATCACAAAACGTTTTACGCCGGCCGGATTCGTAAGCGGGCCAAGTAGGTTGAAAATACTACGGAAGCCCAATTCTTTACGTGGACCAGCAGCATATTTCATGGCTTTATGATGATTAGGTGCAAAGAGGAAACCAACGCCCATTTCACGAATACAACGTTCAGTTTGCTGCATGTTCAGGTCAAGGTTAATTCCAGCTTGTTCTAAAAGATCAGAAGAGCCTGATTTTGATGAAACACCACGACCGCCATGTTTAGCAATGGTTGCACCTGCTGCTGCAATGACAAAACTAGACGCAGTAGAAACGTTAAATAAGTTTTGACCATCACCACCTGTACCAACGATATCCACCAAATGTGGCAGATCACTGACATCGATTTTGATCGCAAACTCACGCATTACACGTGCTGCGGCAGTGATTTCATCAATACTTTCACCTTTTTGGCGTAAGCCCATCATGAGTGCGCCAATTTGCGCATCGGTCGCTTCACCTTGCATGATGGTACGCATCACTTCTTCCATTTGAGGTTGAGTGAGTTCAATATTTTTAGTGATGTTATTTAAAGCTTGTTGAATATTCATAATATTTTTTGCACTCGATTAAGCGTAAATTTCTAAGAAGTTTTTAAAGATTTGATGGCCATGTTCACTAAGAATTGATTCAGGGTGAAACTGCACGCCTTCGACAGGCAATGTCTTATGTTTTACGCCCATGATTTCTTCCATCGTGCCATCTTCTTCATTGGTCCAGCAGGTCACTTCTAAACATTCAGGCAAAGTCGCTTGATCAATCACCAAAGAGTGATAACGCGTTGCTGAAAATGGCGAAGGGAGGTTGCTGAAAATGCCTTGATCGCTGTGATACATGTCAGATAAACGACCGTGCATCACTTTTTTAGCGCGAATAATATCGCCGCCAAAAGCTTGTCCTATGGCTTGGTGGCCTAAACACACACCGAGTAAAGGAATTTTTCCCGCAAAGTGTTGAATCGCAGGAATTGAAATACCTGCTTCACTTGGCGAACAAGGGCCAGGACCAATGACTAAATACTTCGGTTGCCATCGCTCGATATCTTCCAATGTCACGGCATCGTTACGTACAACTTTTACTTCCTGATTTAACTCGCCAAAATATTGGACGATGTTGTAGGTAAAAGAGTCATAATTGTCGATCATCAAAAGCATGAGCGTATTAACCTTTGAAATTTATGCACTTAACTGTGCTTAGAATAGTCCGAAATGATTCTAAATAGTTGTATATTGACCCAAATATCGTGTGGATATTTTAAATATAGAAAAATAGTGAAATATTTAGAATGCAGCCAATCATAGCAAATATTATTCAATTTCTGCTGAACAATTTCGCCAAAGTTCATCGCAACTGAAATCATTTCAGCAAATTATCGACTTATAAATTTAGGATTTAAGTTGAACAAAGCAATAGGCTGAATTTAAGTGTTTAAAATGTGTTCAATTGATATTTTAAAAAGATCTGCTTACTGTCGTTAAAAATTGCAATTCAGGCTCTAGCTGGAAAAATATGAACCGTTTTGAAGCAAAATCACCAAAATGGAGCACAATTAATGCAAAGGTAGATTGATCAAAATTAAAACAAAATGGTTAAATCTACTTCAAAAAAAGAGTGCTTTAAGGGCTCAAAAAACCTAAATATCGATCATGAATATAGTTATCACGCTGGTATTTTTCCATCTAGAACTAGCTAAACCATTAGTTTCTATCGTATTTAAATTCGACCTTAAAGCTTGAATAAAATCCTAATAATTTTATCGTTGAAAGCGATTAATCATTTTGGTGCATACTGGTGCAAAACCAAGTTGCACTATTTTGATACACCTGCGAGAAGTTTTTAAACAAAAGTGATGAAGAGTGGCTGAATATGGTGCATTTACTGTTACACACAGTATAATAGTCGAAAAGCAAGGAGCTAAAATCTTCTATTCTGATAAGGAATTCAGTATTTTAGCTTAGCTTTTAAAAGTTGGTACGGTAATTGCTTAATAACTACCAACTACTAACACGCACTTCAGTGTGCACAAAAAAATCATCGGAGCAAAATGAGCATGGCGAACAAGGTCCTTCAACTCATCCAAGAAAGTGGCGCAAAATGGGTCGATTTTCGCTTTACTGATACTAAGGGTAAAGAACAACACGTAACTTACCCAGCAGATTCAATCGACGAAGATACGTTTGAAGATGGCAAAATGTTTGATGGTTCTTCAATTGCTGGTTGGAAAGGCATTGAAGCATCTGACATGATCTTACGTCCAGATGCAGAAACTGGTTTTATCGACCCGTTCTTTGCAGAAGCTACAGTTGTTGTGACTTGTGACGTTATCGAACCTTCAACTGGTCAAGGTTATGAACGTGACCCACGCTCTATTGCTCGCCGTGCGGAAGAATACCTAAAATCAACTGGTATCGGTGATACTGCTTTCTTTGGTCCAGAACCAGAATTCTTCGTTTTTGACGAAGTAAAATGGGACATCGATATGTCTGGCGCGCGTCACACATTAATCGCTGAAGAAGCTGCTTGGTCTACTGGTAAAGATTACGAAGCGGGTAACTCTGGTCACCGTCCACGTGTGAAAGGTGGTTACTTCCCAGTTCCTCCTGTAGATTCTTCACAAGATATGCGTGCAGATATGTGTGCAAAAATTGAAGACATCATGGGCCCAGGTCGTGTAGAAGTACATCACCACGAAGTTGCATCTTGCCAGCTTGAAATCGGTGTAAGCTTCAACACTATGGTTCGTAAAGCGGACGAAGTACAACAGTTCAAATATGCTGTTTGGAACGTTGCTCACCAATATGCTAAAACTGCTACGTTTATGCCTAAACCAATGGTTGGCGATAACGGTTCTGGTATGCACGTTCACATGTCGATCTCTAAAGACGGCAAGAACTTGTTTGCTGGTGATGAATACGCTGGTCTTTCAGAAATGGCGTTATACTTCATTGGTGGTGTGATCAAACATGCTCGTTCATTGAACGCAATCACAAACCCTTCGACTAACTCGTACAAACGTTTAGTTCCACATTTTGAAGCACCGATTATGCTTGCTTACTCAGCACGTAACCGTTCAGCTTCTATTCGTATTCCTTACGTTTCTAGCCCGAAAGGCAAACGTATCGAAGCACGTTTCCCAGATCCAATGATGAACCCGTACTTAGGTTTCGCTGCACTTCTTATGGCTGGTCTTGATGGTATTCAAAACAAGATCCACCCAGGTGAAGCTGCTGACAAGAACTTGTACGATCTTCCTCCTGAAGAAGAAGCTAAAATCCCTACAGTGGCTCATAGCTTAGATATGGCGCTTGAAGCTCTTGCAGCTGACCATGATTACCTTCTTAAAGGTGGCGTGTTCACTAAAGAAATGCTTGATGCCTACATCGAACTTAAAACTGAAGAAGTTCGTCGTCTTAACACGACTACTCACCCAGTTGAATTCGACATGTACTACAGCTTGTAATTCTGTACAGAATTTCACTGTAAAAAGACCCGCCTTGTGCGGGTTTTTTTATGAGATGGGTTAAGATAATGCAAAGATTTGAATGAATATCTAAACATGGCAAAACCACGTAAAAAACATACCGGTTTTTTTCCTTGGATTGATCCAGCGGATCAAGCAAAGGGATTTAAACTCAACTTCTCAGAAGTGACTTATTTGGAAGTGGGGCGGACCGTTGAAGGTTATAAGCAGGCTGAATTTGTCGAACTGAAAAACCCAGAGCTAGCATTGGAGTTTGATTACCCTGAAAATTTTTATATTACCACCGAAGGACTAGTTCTGATTAAAACGCCGCAAGGCAAGTTTGAAGCCATTGCCAAGACAGATAACTTTTAATTCAACACTAAAAAATTGAACTGAAAAAATGACCTACAACGTCGCAGGTCATTTTTTATTGAATATCTAGAAATTTGCCAATCGTCATTGCAAACCATGCTGTTTCAAATTGTCGATTTCATAAGGCGCATCTTCGGCGGGGTAGCGTAAGTTTTCTAATCCTTTTGTTTTGGCAATGGACCAAATTACACTTTCACCCGCAGGGATGTTTTGGCTGTGCTGTGCATATAACGGGTCTTGCAGGGCGCGCTCAGCTGAAATAAATGTCCAGCCATGCTGTTGAAAAGCAGTAATGGCATCCTTTAAAAATGCGGCATTAATGGCATTTACATGTAAAAGCAAAACATGCTGCGGTGAACGTTGTAAAGTGAGCTGCGCAAGCTGGTCATAATAATCCGCTCGGTGAAGCAGGTGAGCAATATACGCTTGTTTTAGACGCTCTAATTTGTCAAAGTCTTGCTGTTTGGCATAGTCGAGATATTTCCGGTTATAAAACCAGTCACTGGCATCAATACTCACACCGCCAATGCGGTATTGATGCTGCTCTAACCAGTGATAGACAGCATCACGTTTTTCAGCGTTATTACCTTCTTTTAAAAATGGATAACGGTAAATACGGATGTAATTCGGCAGCGTTTTTAGCACTGTATCTGCCTGTTCAATGCTGTGCAGATAATCGTGTACAGTGACATTTTCTTTATTCAGATTTTGGTGCAGTGCACTATGATTGCCAATCAGATGGCCAGATTGTCCCCACGCTTGAATCAGTTGTTTACCTTGATAATCGCCAATTTTAATCAGGCTAGGGAAGACAATAGTTTTGATTTGTTGATCATGCAGATGTTTTAAAATTTGGGCATTGATTTGTTCCGCTTGTGCGTTAAACACTGGATTTAATCCATCATCAAAACTGAGTGCAATAGATTTTGCTTGAACCGTGATATTGGCACAAAGTAAAACGAAAAAAATAAAAACATGTAGCGGGTAAAATGGAAACATTATGCTTGTGTAATTTAGTGGTTATCCACGACATCATACTGTGTATGTGAGGTTTGTGTTGATTGCAAATGTAATGAAGTACTTAAGCCGTTTTGTTTTGTTCATTTTACTGAAAACAAGCTATGGGTCATGAAAAACTATATTGAGTTGGTTACACTAAGGATTCGCTATACTCAGCAAATGGTTATAAGGGAAATGGAATATGCAGCGTCAAGCATGCGAAATGCGGGATAAAAGAATGTCTCCTGAATTAAGAACATGGTTGTATGCTTCGGGTTCATTAACTCAACAATTAACAGATTTTGCCCAAGGCGTATTTAAGGTTGAGCCAAGTATTGAGCAATTTCAACGTATGACGCTTCAAGATGCACGGTGGCTACAAATGCCAATACAGCACACAGCTTGGGTACGTGAAAGTTATTTATATGGCTGTGAAGCTGAGCCGTGGGTCAAGGCAAAAAGTATATTTCCAATCCTCAGTATACAAGGCCGTGCGCGGATTTTTCGGCATATTGGTAAAAAACCCATCGGACATTTTTTATTTCAACGGACCAATCCGAAGTGTGAGCGGCGTGTATTGTGGCTAGACGATGGTTGGACACGTCAGAGCTGTTATACTTGGCATGGTTGTAAATTTATAGTTCAGGAAACTTTTTTAGCGAGTTTTGAGCAATATTTGCAGAAATAACATTACCAGATGAAGGACAGTCATGGCCGTGGTGCAACAGATTACTTGGCAGCAGCGTTTAGAAGCTTATTACTATTTATGTCGCTTCGATAAGCCAATTGGCACGGAACTGGTTTTTTGGCCAACCATGTGGGCACTGTGGATTGCCAATCAAGGAACACCGCAATTCAGTATTTTGATTCCCATGATTTTGGGCACGATATTTATGCGTGCAGCAGGTTGTGCGATTAATGACTTTGCTGACCGTAAAGTCGATGGTGCTGTGGAAAGAACCAAGCATCGTCCTTTAGCCACTGGAGTGATTAGTGCTAAAGAAGCCATATATGTGTTCTTGATCTTGGTGCTTGCTAGCGCATGTATGTTGTTCTTTTTACCGATAGAAACTTTTTATTGGTCCTTTGGTGCATTGTTTTTAGCGTTCATTTATCCCTTTATGAAACGCTACACGCATCTGCCACAAGTATTTTTAGGCGCGGCATTTTCATGGTCGATTCCTATGGCTTATACCGCTGTGGGGCAAACACCTGATTTAACTTGTTGGTTATTGTACTTTGGTAATTTGGCATGGACTGTTGCGTATGACACACAATATGCCATTACTGACCGTGAATATGATTTGAAAATTGGCGTGAAATCGACTGCGATTTTATTTGGTAAATACGATATTGAAATCATTTCTTTATTACAGGCGCTAAGTATTGTACTGATTGGTTCTGCGTTGTATTTAGAAGATCTCTTGATGCCATTTGGTTTAGTTGCAATGTTGGCTGTGGCTGCCGATTTTATTTACCAATGGACTAAAACCAGAGGCCGTGATCCGCAGTTATGTTTTTGGTCGTTTCGCCATAACCGCTGGGTAGGGCTTATGATTTTTATTGGAATTTTCATGGCCCTGACGCTTTAATGTCATTGATCTGAAACTTTTTAAAATGAACTAAAGCATCCTATTCGGGTGCTTTTTTTATGCTTAATTTAAAGATCTCATATGAGAAAAACGTAATAACAAGAAAAGGAAATCAACAATGCAAATGTATTTGAAGAAAAGTCTAATTACTGTTTTATGTTCGTCCGTGCTTTTGCTATCAGCCTGTGGCGATAGTGATGATCGTTCTGAATTTGTATTTACACAGCATTATGTATCGGATGAGCCTTATAGCAAAGACACTATTTTGGATGCAAGTAAGGTGCGTGTAATGACGTATAAAATGCCAAATGTGCAAGACAAAAGAGTCAATGCAACAGCAATGGTATTTTATCCATCTACACCCAAACCTGCAGATGGTTGGCGTGTAGTAGTTTGGGAACATGGTACTGTGGGAAGTGGTGACTCTTGTGCACCAAGTTTAAATTCGTTAAATCCAAGATTTAAGGCAATGGCTGAAAGTTTACTTAAAGAAGGATACGTAATTTTAGCACCGGATTATGAGGGCTTGGGTACACCGGGCATTCATACCTATTTACATTTAGAAAGTGCAGCTAAGTCTGCGCAATATGCGGTTAAAGCTTTACAGCAGCATTTAGGTAAAGACATGCATGGCGACTGGATGTCAGTAGGTCAATCCCAAGGTGGTCATGCATCCTTAGGGACAGCGGAATTTGCAAACGGAGATAATCACTATAGGGGCGCTGTTGCTGCTGCACCTGCATCAAGTTTAGGCTATATCATTAAAGAAATTGCACCAGTAGCGATTGCAAGATTGGCTGCTGCAGAAAATATACCAGATAGCGGCGTCGCAAAAGGTACAGCGGCAAAGGTGTATTCTGAGCTCTTAGCTTATGCTGCGTATGTTGCAATAGGGATTAAAGCCTACGAACCAAGATTTGACTACAATGCTATATTTGAAACACGCTCTCAACCTTGGGTGGCAAAGGCGGAAGGGAGTACAGGGGAAAATGGCTTATGTCTTACGCCACTCATGGAGGAATTTGAGGCAGATATTAATAATTTTATAGCGAGTAATGTGGGTAAAACAGCCACAGACTACCCTGGGTTAACGGCAAATTTCCAAGAGAATGCAGAAATTGCTAAATTCTTAACGATTAATCAACCCGCAACAAGGCATATTGATAAACCAGTGCTAATTATCCAAGGTCAATTGGATGCGGCAGTACCTTATCAAGTTACACAGGCTTTAGCTGAAAACTTAAAATTAAATTTAAAGTCTGATGTGACCTTTGAATTGGTGCCTGAGGCCTCTCATACTCAAGCAATTGTTTTACGTAATCAGATGCTTGTAGATTTTATTAAACAGCATATGCCAACCACTAAATCTTAATTTGTACTCCAAAAAAAAGCCTTGGATTGTTCCAAGGCTTTTTATGAATAGGCAAAATGTGTTGTATAGACTTGAGCGAATTTTGTTTTTTGCTATATTGGGCGTCGAATTATTTATGTAAATGAAAGAATCGTTATGTCTGAAGTTAAGCCAAAGCCCAATACCAAAAAGATGATCATTTTGATGGCACTTGGGCTATTGATTCCTATATTTTTGGTCAGTATGGCTTTTCTTGCAGTCAATAGTGATGCCAAAAACCAAGAAAAATATAAGCAACAACAAGCTGAAATGATTGAGCGCATTAAAGCTAAAGAAGCCCAAGATGAGGCTTTGGCTGCTGAGGCTGACCAAGCAGTATCAGAAGTGCTGGCTGCTCAAGAGTCAAATGCTCAATAAAATTCTGTTTACATTATCGATGTGAATGCAATGCGCATTCACTCAATGTTTGATTTTGATTTACGTATTTTACAACTATTTATTTATATCATGCCTGAGCGTGTGAACTGTTGGAATACTGGTGTAGCGGATTACACGGTAGCCCGCTTCTTCAAGCATTGCATCACGTTCAGCATCTTCTTGCTCTTTGCCTATATGACTAGGGTCATCCAGTTCGATAATCACAAGCACATTATAAGTTTGGTCAAGTATGACAAAATCAGTGACTTTTCGATTAAATCTATTCCTAATTTTATAATTTTGATTGGTGATCAGTGCGCTAAAAGCCACTTGGGCTAAAATGTGGTAGTTCGGAAATGCTTCATTTAAACGATGAAACATCTTACTTTCAAAGGCAGTGATTACACGACGTGGGAAAAACTTTTGTTTGCTTCTAAACAGTCTCGGAAAGACTAAGCAGACAAGGGCAAAAGTTGCCAAGCAACCAATAATAAAAAATATGAACTGACTGAGATCTGGCACGGAATAAACTACATATATGAAAAAAGCCCACGTCATAATGCGTGGGCTTTTTAGAATTTGGCTCTCCAACCTGGGCTCGAACCAGGGACCTGCGGATTAACAGTCCGTCGCTCTACCGACTGAGCTATTGGAGAATCTGCACGCATTCTATGGGGCAAATGCAGTGAGGTCAAGTCAGAATTGCAAAAAATAAGGAAATTTAGGCTGAATGTATTAAATATAAACACCTTTAATATAAAGCGTTTTTAAAACTTAAGCTCTGACTATTCTTTCTAATGTGGTCGGAGAGCTAAGTGAATAGCTTAGGTCATAGAGCAAGTGATTCTTATCTTAAAACAAAAGTCAGACCATAAAAAAGCCCACGACATAATGCGTGGGCTTTTAGAATTTGGCTCTCCAACCTGGGCTCGAACCAGGGACCTGCGGATTAACAGTCCGTCGCTCTACCGACTGAGCTATTGGAGAATCTGAAATGGATTCTAAAGATGTATGGCAGGGTGGTCAAGCCTGATTTAAATAAAATACAGAAAAATCAAATTAAGTGTTTTAAAAATAGCCGAATCAGGCAAGTGGGTACTTATACACATACTTTGGGGAATGTAAAAACAATAAAGTAGGTGTACTCATATTAATGAATAGGCAATAAAAAACCCACTTCATAATGAGTGGGTTTTTTAGAATCTGGCTCTTCCACCTGGGCTCGAACCAGGGACCTGCGGATTAACAGTCCGTCGCTCTACCGACTGAGCTATGGAAGAATAGATGGCTCTCCAACCTGGGCTCGAACCAGGGACCTGCGGATTAACAGTCCGTCGCTCTACCGACTGAGCTATTGGAGAATCTGATGCGCATTTTAGGGATGAAACTTAAAAGGGTCAAGTAAAAATGACGGATATAGCGCTTAAATGTTTTTTTATTATTCAAAGATGGGTTTGTTGCTTATTTATTGATTCTTTTGAGCTTTTATCGTATTAAAAGTCATCAGAATACTTTGGCGATTATAGTTTGAAGAGTAATGGATGAAATGGTGAGTAAGGTTGCGTTAGATCGCTATTCTTGTTTTAGACATGCTGAGAGAAGTACGCACTGTCATTTTGTATGATCGCTATTTTGTTACATTGGGCAATAATTAGACGGCCAATTACAGTTTTTAAAATAAATAGAAGATTTTTTAATAATTTTTAGATAAAAAAATCGTCTAAGTACACAAGTGGCTTAGCTTCCTGTATAAGAACTAGGCAAAGTTTCATTGTTTTATGAAATGGTATTGAATATTTACAAAAGTAGTCTAAATTCAGTATTTTTATAAAATTTAAAAATTTATTTTTTAAACAAGGATTTATATGCTTCACCTTAGAAGAAAATTATTCCCTTTAACTCTTTTATCTATTTTATTAGTCGCATGTGGTGGAGGGGGAGGAGAAAGTAGTCCAACGTCATCAGAAACATCTGTACCGAAGCCTATTGAAGAAACTACTGTACTAAGTCCAGATTTGACGCATGGCTATTTTGAAATTGAAAATTCTGGCATTGCTAATCACTCAACCATCAAGTTTTCACCATTTCACACAGATAGTGTGATTGAAGCATCTGCTACAAACAATAATATGTGGGATTTAGAAATTCTTACACCAAGCAATGATTTGTCTGCCCATATTAATAATTTGGCGGGTCTTTATTTTTATCCTAATGACGATAAAGTTGGAGTTTTTAGCTATTCAGAGAATGATAACGGGTATCTGAGAGTTCAATGTCAAAATTCATGCAGCGATACATTTTCTTATAAAATTGAAAAGCAGAGTAATGGTAAAACTTACTTTATTATAGACGCAAATGGTTCTATAGCAGGACGTTTAAATAATATTGGCTTTGCATCTACAGCTAAAATTAAGGGCTCTGTTAAGTTTGAAGTAAATTCTGATTGGCCAGTGTGGAACACCAAACGATTTAATGAATATCATGCGGAATCAGACTTAGTTGTTAATGGTAAACCTGCAACAATAGAAAAATTTTTGGATTGGAAAACTAGTTCTGTTTTAAGTTTTACGACCGATAAAGAATACTATTTTAATTTTAATAATCCTGTGGATCTTGATCACGATAGATTTATCTTAACAGAGGGGAATTATTTCAGTAATGAGCAACCTAAAGATGTGCACATATATAAGGGATACTTCAATCGAGATTTTATATTAAATACAGATTATGAAAATGGTATAACGACCTTTAAATTCATCAATAACTTATTTACTAACCCTATTGAATATATTGCTTCTCCAGACTTAAAAGTATCTGGAGGTTTTGTGAAAAAAATTCCTTATGGTCAAGTCATTGCAGGAGATGAAGTTTTTAAAATTGATGAAACTGTTTCAGCAGTTGCATATGCAGAGAATGAAAGTAAATATTATCGTTTTATGAGTCGAGATAAGCAATCTGATCTAGAGTTCACAGTGAAATACGATACTATAACTAAAAATGTAAATGTAGCTTATCAAAGACCACAGAAGGGTCAATTAAATGTGAATATCTATCTGAAATGGAACTGTAAATTGACGAATAATCATTGTAGTGGTGTAACTGTCAATGATTCAGAGGGAACTATAGAATTTAAAAACGTGCAGTTAGATGATGGTCGTCTAATAAATGGCAAGTTTGGTCATTTAGGCGTAAATGATCTCTTAAGGTAATAATTGCGTAGTTATACTCTCAAAAATATAACTATGGTAATTCTCCTACAATTAATTTAATACATAGTATTTGAAAACACCTTAATTTTAATAAATTTCAGAATCTTGTGTTGGGAAAGGCCATACCTACGGATTTTAAATTTTTAAAATGTTTAACATGCAACATGTGTAATAAAAAATCCTTGTTGCATAACTTTATTTAATTTCACTTGAACTAAAACAAGAAAAAGTAGTGCTTATATATTTTTATAGATTTTAAAATTGTTAAGCCCATAAAAAATCACCCTAAAAGGGTGATTTTTTTGACTTTTGAATAAGTTTTAAAACTTATTTTTCAACGCCAGCAGCTTGACCTGCATATTTAGCGTTTGCATAGTCCCAGTTCACTAGGCTTTCTAAGAAAGTAGAGATGTATTTAGGACGAGCGTTACGGAAGTCGATGTAGTAAGCGTGTTCCCAAACGTCGATAGTCAACACAGCAACTTTACCGTGAGCAAGTGGAGTGTCAGCATTTGAAGTTTTAAGGATAGAAAGGTTGCCGTTTACTTCGTCAGCAACTAACCAAGCCCAACCTGAACCGAACTGAGTTGCAGCAGCATTTGCAAATTCTTCAGCGAATTTTTCGTAAGAACCAAAAGCTTCGTCGATTTTAGCTGCTAAAGCGCCAGTAGCTTTACCGCCACCGTTTTTAGCCATACAGTTCCAGTAGAATGTGTGGTTCCATACTTGAGCTGCATTGTTGAAGATACCAGCTTTAGAAGCATCGCCTTTAACAGCAGTGATGATTTCTTCTAAAGTTTTGCCAGCAAGGTCAGTACCTTCAATTGCTTTGTTTAGGTTAACCACATAAGTATTGTGGTGTTTGTCGTGATGGTATTCTAAAGTTTCTTTGCTGATATGAGGAGCAAGATCTTCGTAACCGTAAGGTAACGCTGGTAAAGTAATCGTTGTCATGTTTTCAATTCCTTGCATTTTGCTGGGTTTTGACATTAAGTGCCGTTATTGTAATAGATTCTTGCAGTAAAATGCGCATTGCTTATAAATAACAATACAGAATAAAGCCTGAAAATATACGTATAAGGACTGAGCCAAAGACCTAGACGATTTAAATTAAATCGGGTTATTTAATTCGAAATAACTATACTCAATATTGAACTGTTCTGAAATAGCTTTTGCGAGTCGTTGTACACCATAACGCTCAGTTGCATGGTGTCCACATGCATAATAATGCACGTTTAATTCTTCAGCCTCGTAAAAAGTACGTTCGCTCACTTCACCTGAAATGTAGGCATCACAATCTAAAGCAGCCGCTTTGCCAATAAAGTCCTGTGCGCCGCCCGTACAAAAACCAATTTTTTGAATAGATGGTTTATCTGCAGGCAGGTGAATGGCATCAAAACCTAATTTTTCAGAAACGAAGTCTTTAAATGCCGCTGGAGTCATGGATTGTTTTAAATAGCCAACATTGCCAATAGGATGACGTTCAGTAGGATCTAAAGCTTCAATATTTTCTAATTCGAGCAAATCTGCTATCGCTGCATTATTACCTAAAGTAGGGTGACTATCTAAAGGTAAGTGATAACCAACGAGTGAAATATCGTTTTTGATCAGGCTTTTGATGCGTTTGCCGCGCATACCTGTGATTGGGTAAGCTTCACCTTTCCAAAAATAACCATGGTGTACCAATAGCAAATCAGCTTTTTCTGCTATCGCGGCTTCAATCGCTGTTTGTGATGCGGTAACTGCACATAAAATTTTATGCACTTCTGCTGAGCCTTCAATTTGCAAGCCGTTGGGAGCATAGTCCTTAAATTCATGTGCTTTGAGTGTGCTGTCACACCACTGAATAATTTCACTTAACTGAGCCATATACTGTCCAAAATCTCAAAGAGATGAATCAAAATTTACGATTGTTTAAATTGTAACTAAAGAATCACAAATCTCTGTATTTATTTTTAATTTTGTTGAAAAGATTACATTACAATACGATATAAATTATTTAGCCATTAATGAATTATAAAATTTAGAGGATATAGACGTGCGTCGGACCTTTACATGGTTACCTTGGGTATTATTAATACTTGTGATCATCGGTTTCTTTACATGGCAACAGGTTCAAAAACCTAAAGCACCCATTGCCCCAGATGGGGTTAAAATGCCTGCAGAAAAGGTTGAGCCCCTCATTGATACGTCGCGTACAGGCGGTGTAGTTTCGTATAGTGCTGCGGTAAAAGTTGCTGCTCCAGCGGTTGTCAATATTTTCACTACGCAAAAAGTGAAACAATTGGATCATCCTTTATTAAATGATCCTGTTTACCGTGAGTTTTTTGGTAATCAACTTCCAGATCAAACCAATCAAAACGAAAATAGTTTAGGTTCAGGTGTGATTGTTCGTCCAGATGGCTATATTTTGACGAATAACCACGTGATCGCACAGGCCGATCAGATCGTTGTGGCTTTACATGATGGTCGTCGTGCTGAAGCGAAAGTTGTGGGTACAGACCCAGATACAGACCTAGCTGTGATTAAGATTGAAATGAGTCAATTACCGGTTTTGCCATTTAAGCTAAGTGGCAATGAAGTCGGTGATGTCGTCCTAGCGATTGGTAACCCTTTTGGCGTGGGTCAGACGGTTACGCAAGGGATTATCTCAGCTACAGGTCGTTCAGATTTGGGAATCAACACTTACGAAGACTTTATTCAAACAGATGCTGCGATCAACCCCGGCAACTCTGGTGGTGCTTTAATTGATGTTGCAGGGAACTTAATTGGTGTAAATACCGCGATCTTCTCGCAGTCAGGTGGCTCTTTGGGGATTGGTTTTGCCATTCCTGCAAAAGTATGTCAACAAGTGCTGAACGCTATTTTAAAAGATGGGCGAGTGGTTCGTGGTTGGTTAGGTATTAGTTTACTTCCAATTAAACAAGAAAATATTTTAGATCCACGTGTGAATGGTGTGATTGTCGCAGATGTCATTCGTAATGGACCTGCAGCACAGGCAGGTTTAAAACGTGGTGATAAAATCGTGAAAGTGAATAATGAGCTGATTACCTCGACTTCGCATTTAATCAACTACGTTGCACAACAAGCGCCATTGAGCACTATGCAAATTGACATTGAGCGAGACGGAAAGGCGATGACATTGCCGGTACAAGTGGGAGAGCGTAAACTGCAAACTCAAAACAGTGACTCGCAATATATTCCATTACCCCGCTAGCATAGAAAATCCCTCTTCATGAGGGATTTTTTTTGAGTTCCTTTTTTTGTATATCGCTTTGAAGAGCTTCGTTTGCGCCAAACAATGCGCTTTGTAATTGAAATATCAATTACAAAAATGCATTGCACGCTTTGCTGAATTTGGCTTAATTTATAAGCAATAATAATCAGATAAGCGTATAAGAATATGAGCTTTTTACCCGCTGAACATGCCAAAGTTTTATCCAGTCAAGCCAATTTAGATATCGCCTTATATAAGACACGTTTGGCTTTGCTGATTGAGGAAAATGCCAAACAGGGGAATACCGCCGTATTTACGGTTTTACCCAAGCATTTAGCTTTAGAAGAGATTCGAAGTTTATCTGCTGAGCTTACAGAATTGGGATATCAAGTTCGATTTGAAGTGAATGAATTCTTCTATAATTTTAATGTCTACTGGATTTGATTCGGGATTCACTATATTTAAGGTCGTAAGTTAAAAACAAGATGAAACCCTTTAGAAAACCACGATAATCGCAGTTTTCTAAAGCTGTTTTATAACGTAGCGACTTATTCAGATTTTTGATAGTCGTTAATGACTTCAAGCGCCGCACGAAAGGCTTCTTGAGTCGCTGGTGCACCACAATATGGCAAACTATGAAGTAATACTTCCTGAATTTCTTCTACAGTCGCCCCATTATTTAAAGCACCTCGGACATGACCCTTGAGTTCTGTTGGACTTTTTTGTGCAGTTAAAAATGCAATGGTAATCAGTGAGCGATATTTACGGGGTAAAACGCCTTCACGCTGCCAAGTTGAACCCCATGCATGCTCATTAATCCAATCTTGCAAAGGTTGAGTAAATGGCACGGTATTGTCTTGAGCACGTTTAACGAAACTTTCACCCATAACTTCAGTACGAACTTTTAAGCCATTTTCATAATCTTGTTGTGACATGTAGCAAACCCTCTGTGATGTAATTTTGCAGTACAGCCTATACCTTTGACTCTGCGATACCATTGGCTGATGGTCGTATAAAAAAGCCATCCCATTGTTTAACAGTGGAATGGCTTTTATTTTGAGAAAAATAAAGCTTAAAAGCGATGCAGAAGCTGATTAATAACGCAGGAAGGCTTCTGGTTCATCATCGGTGTGTTGTTGCTTTTTCACTTCTGGTGAAACGGTTAAATGTGGATTGGATAGCTCAAGTTCGTGGATGAGTTGCATATCGAAAACATCTGTGAGCATACTGTCATAGCGTTGAATGTTGTAAGTGCTGAGCTGTTCAGCTTCGGAGGCAGTAATGACTTTTTGTGCAATGGCATCGGCTATATGTGCTTCAAAAGTTAAACCTTTGAATTGACCTTTAGATTCAGCTTTTTTAAATTGGTTCCACAGCGGTTCAATTTTCAACAATTGTAAAAAGGCATTTTCCATACGACCAGAAACTTCATCTGCTGCAGTGCTGTAATACACGTGCTTTTTCAGTTCTTGGCGGAAAGTATTATCTAGCATCATTTGAGTGGCAACTTCACGTTTTAAATGGTCTGTAGGTTTGGCAACAACTCGTCCAAACGGAAAGCAGATGATTTTTACTACACTTGCCGCTAGTCGCATTGGGAAGTTATCAAATAAGCCATGGAAAGCTTCTTCGACATTGTACAAAGCTTTATCTAATGCAAGTTGTGCATGTAGTTGTTCAGCTTCGCTTCTTTGACCTTGTTCATAATATTTAAGAATAGCTGTCGCTATAAATAAATAAGAGTGAATGTCTGCAAGTCGGCCAGAGAGCATTTCTTTACGTTTAATATCGCCGGCTAAAAGGCCAAGACACATATCTGCAGTCAGCGCGAAATCAGCACTGAATCGATTAATTTTTTTATAGTAGGGGTGGCTAAATTCATCTGCTGAAGCAGGTGAGTCTGATGGACCACCAGTGAAGGCATAAGCAAAAGCACGTGCAGTTCGGTTAAAGGTATAGCCTAAGTGCTTAAAGAGCATTTCATTGAATGTATTGAGTGCAGTGTTTTTATCTTCGGCTTGAAGTAATTGTAGCTCTTCAAATAAATATGGATGACAACGCATGGAGCCTTGTCCAAAAATCATCAAAGAGCGACTTAGAATATTGGCACCCTCGACAGTAATTGACACAGGAATGGCCTGATAATTCAAAGCTAAAAAATTACGAGGTCCCATCTGCACGGCACGTCCACCGACGATGTCCATGCCATGATTGACTACTTTACGCATGGTTTCAGTGGCATAGTATTTGGCCATTGCAGTCATTACAGCAGGTTTGCCGCCTTGGTTTAAACCACAAGTCACCAAATAGCGAAATGCTTCAAGCATATAAGCATCTGATGCGATATCACTCGAAGCTTCTTGTACACCTTCAAAATTACCTACAGAAATTTTAAACTGCTGACGAACTTTGGCAAATGCGCCGACGTTTAAATATGCCATTTCTCCGGCTGCCGTTGACAATGCAGGAAGTGAAATACCACGACCAACCGCTAAGCATTCCATCAGCATACGCCAGCCTTTACCGGCATTTTCTATCCCACCAATGATCCAGTCTAAGGGAATAAAGACATCTTTACCTTCAACTGTCCCATTCATAAATGGTGAGCCTGGATTATGACGAGGGCCTGTAATGACACCGTCATGACTCGCCGGTAGCAGCGCGCAGGTGATGCCATATTCCGTTTTATTTTTATCTCCCAATAAGCCATCTGGATCGTATAACTTAAATGCAAGACCAATGACGGTGGCAATCGGTGCAAGGGTAATCCAGCGTTTAGAGAAATTCATGTTTAAGCCGAGCACTTGTTGTCCCTCAAAGGTGCCATAACAGACAACACCTGTATCTGGAATAGCGCCTGCATCTGAGCCTGCTTCAGGGCTTGTGAGTCCAAAACATGGAATTTCTTCACCTTTTGCAAGGCCAGGGAGGTATCTGTCTTTTTGTGCTTCGGTACCATAGTGTAGAAGTAATTCCCCCGGTCCAAGAGAGTTGGGCACCATACAACTGACTGCGGCAGTGAGTGAGCGAGATGCAATCTTGCTCATGACACGGCTTTGTGCATATGAACTAAATTCACGGCCCCCGTAAGATTTTGGAATCACTAGTCCTAAGAAACCATTATCCTTAATGAATTGCCAAGCTTCTGGTGGGAGGTCTTTATGTTTATGGTGAATATCCCATTCGTTGAGCATGGCACAAAGTTGTTCGACTTCATTATCAATGAAGGATTGTTCTTCAGCACTAAGCTGAGGATAGGGATAAGCCTCAAATTTTTTCCAATCAGGCGCGCCCATAAATAGCTCTTTTTCCCACCAACTTGTTCCTGCATCCAACGCTTCACGTTCCGTAGTACTCATATTCGGCATCGCATTTGCTAAGGTTTTATAGGCAGGTTTGGTGAGTAGATTGAGCCTCAGTGGATCAATCAACACAATTAAACTTAAAGCAATAAGCGGGATGCCAAGTATTAATGACCATGGGCTTAAAAAGGCGAGTGCAATTGAAACGAATATCAGTGTTATCGCGCCTACAGCTCGTGAAAGTTCAAAGAAAAAAACGGCCCAAAGAGCAAAAATAAAGAGTACGGCACTGAGTATAAATAGCATTTGTTATGGCTCCAGTGACAAGGGCCAGAGCGTTATGCGTTTAAAACAGCCTACATGCGTTTAAAAATGATCTCATCTTTTGTCTTTCTGATTTTAAAGTGCATGAGACTGTCAAAATGGCATCACTCGGCTGGTGAGTATGATTGGACAATTGCGCGAATATCATGAAAGCGCAAATAAACTGTTTTCAATAGATTGATTAATAAATAATCACAATACAATCCCTATCGGGCAAAGAAATGTCACATTACGTAAACTTGTATGATTCGATATGTTGGATACCGTTTAAAGGAACGCACTATTTTCGAAAGATCTTATATTTGTTAACGAATTGGGCTGAGTGTGAAAGCCACAAAAAAGCCCTCAATCAATGAGGGCTTTAATTTGCGATGTTTTAAATCTTAGAGTGATTAAGCTTCAATGGTTTGAACTGCAATTTTCTTTGCAGGATCAGTTTTACGACGTACCGCAGGCACTGGCTCACCATAGTATTGACGGTCAGCAAAGTAACTTGAACGGACCATTGGTGCAGCCCAAATGTTTTTGAAACCAAGCTTTTGGCCATGTGCAGTGTAACGCTCAAATTCTTCTGGGCTTACAAAACGGTCAATAGGAGCATGTTCTTTAGAGGGCTGTAAGTACTGGCCAATGGTGACATAGTCAACATCGTGTGCTTTTAAGTCGTCTAATAACGCAATCACTTCTTCTTCAGTTTCACCAATACCGACCATCAAACCACATTTAGTTGGTACATCTGGGCAGTATTCTTTAAACATTTTTAATAAGTTTAAAGAGTGTTGGTAGTCAGAACCCGGACGCATTGCTTTATACAAACGTGGCACGGTTTCAATGTTGTGGTTAAAGACATCAGGTGGACACTCCGTCATAATACGAAGGGCAACATCCATACGACCACGGAAGTCAGGAACTAGAATTTCCAAAAGTGTTTTTGGACTCAAGTCACGAGCTTCTTTAATACAGTCAACAAAGTGCTGTGCGCCGCCATCAACTAGGTCATCACGGTCGACCGACGTAATTACGGCATATTTCAAACCAAGATTGGCAATGGTTTCTGCCATGTGACGTGGTTCATCTGGGTCAAGAGCATTGGGACGACCATGCGCAACGTCGCAGAATGGGCAACGACGAGTACAGATATCGCCCATAATCATAAAGGTTGCAGTACCGCCACCGAAACATTCAGGTAAGTTCGGGCAAGCCGCTTCTTCACACACGGTATGTAATTTTTGTGCGCGTAAAGTTGTTTTAATACGTTGAACTTCATCAGGGGCAGCCATTTTGACCCGAATCCAGTCAGGCTTACGAGGCGTTTCAACCGTTGGCACGACCTTCACAGGTATGCGAGCGACTTTTTCTGCGCCACGAAGTTTTACACCCTGTACAGGTTTACGGTTCTCAGACATATTCAACTTTTCCACTGTTTTTGACAAGGAGATATTCAAAAAATTAGCTCGATCATTATAGCGGACTTGAGCTTAAATAGGGGGAAAACGATATTCATATAATAAATGTGGTTATCACATAATATATGTGAGCTAAATATCCAAAAAAGTTAGGATATACGTCATAATACAGCCTAGATTAAAGAATATTTGTAAAGGAGCGTTGAATGCCACGTAAGAAAGAGGTCGTTAGTGGAACTTTCGTGAAATACGATGCGGTAGTTCTGGGTTCTGGCCCTGCGGGTGAAGGCGCTGCAATGAAACTTGCTAAATCAGGTAAGCGAGTTGCTATTGTAGATATGCGTGAACAGCTTGGTGGTAACTGTACCCATGTAGGAACAATTCCAAGTAAAGCATTACGTCAGACCGTTTCAAGCATTTTACGTTACCAACGTGACCCTATGTTCCAAAAAGTCGGTGAATGGAAACAGTTCACGATGAAACAGGTGTTACGTAATGCGCATAAAGTGATTCAACAACAAGTTGAAACGCATTCACGTTTTTATGACCGTAATAAAATTGATATTTTCCACGGCCGTGCGTATATCCAAGATCAAAACACTGTTTTGATTTTTAGCAATGAAGGTATGACGGAAACTTTAGTATTCCAGCAATTAGTGATTGCTACAGGTTCACGTCCTTACCGTCCAGCTGCTTTAGACTTTAATCATCCTCGCGTATTTGATTCAGATAAAATTTTAGATCTAGATTATTCAATCCAAAAAATCATCATTTATGGTGCAGGTGTGATTGGTTGTGAATATGCGTCTATCTTTATTGGTCTAGACCACAAAGTTGATTTGATCAATACACAGCACAAATTACTCAGCTATTTAGACGATGAAATCTCAGATGCATTGTCATATCGTTTACGTGAGCAGGGTGTATTGATTCGCCACAACGAACAGATTGATCATCTTGAAACACATGAAGATCATGTGGTTCTGCACTTGCAAAGTGGTAAGAAAATTAAAGCCGACGCGATTTTGTGGTGTAACGGTCGTTCTGGTAATACAGATGGTTTAGGCCTAGAAAATGTAGGTATTAAACCAAACAGCCGTGGTCAATTAACCGTGAATGATCAATATCAAACTGAAGTAGAGAATATCTTTGCTGCGGGTGATGTAATCGGTTGGCCATCACTTGCATCTGCTGCATATGACCAAGGTCGCTGTGCCGGTTCTAACATGAGCGGTGAAGAAGGAATTGCACCTGTAACGGATATTCCTACAGGTATTTATACAATTCCTGAAATTTCTTCGATTGGTAAAACTGAACAACAGTTAACTGAAGAAAAAATTCCGTATGAAGTGGGTCAGGCATCTTTCCGACATTTGGCACGTGCGCAAATTACGGGCGACACCGTGGGTGAGCTTAAAATCTTGTTCCATCGTGATACTTTAGAAATTTTAGGCGTTCATTGCTTCGGTAATAATGCTGCGGAAATTATTCACATTGGTCAGGCCGTGATGAACAGCCCGAACAATACGATTAAATATTTCGTAGAAACCACATTTAACTATCCGACTATGGCGGAAGCGTACCGTGTTGCAACATTGAATGGTATGAACCGTTTATTCTAAGGTTAAATTGAACTTAGAATGTACAATGAAAGACCCGTAAGTTTCGGCTTGCGGGTTTTTTTATAGTTAGGATAAAGTGTATGCAAAATATACATTCAATCCACTTATAATCATCAGCATTTCCAACTCATTTTAGGTAGCTTATGACGATCCGTTCAGTGACCATTCAAGGTTTTCGATCTATTCATCATATGAATCTGACCTTATCGCGTCTGAATATTGTCAGTGGTCCGAATGGTTGTGGTAAATCCAATCTATATAAAGCTGTACGTCTCCTGCATGAAGCTGCAAATGGCCAATTATCCCAAGCTATTGCAAATGAGGGCGGGATTCAAAAAATCATGTGGGCAGATGGTCACCGTGCGGGTGATCGATCGAAAGACCCTAAGCGCATGAAGCTTGCAGTGGAGATGGAGCATTATGAATATCAACTTGAAATAGGTTTTCCTGAACCGCTCATCACCTTGTTTGCACTCGATCCTTTGGTCAAAGTAGAAGGGATTTGGTTAAGCGGCTATCAACGTCGAAAAATGAGTGAGTTGTTGGAAAGAACCAACCAAGCGGCATTTCTTAAAAATGTTGATGAAGAACGGATTGCTTATCCGATGGCATTAACACCAGAAGAGTCGGTGTTTGGACAATTGTCCGATCCACACTTATATCCCGAAGTTTCACAAGTGCGTGAGACCATGAAAAACTGGCGTTTTTATCATGAGTTTTCTGTCAGTGGAAATTCACCGATCCGTGTCCCACAGGTGGGCATTCGTTCGCCAGTTTTAGCGCATGATGGTACAAATTTAGCTGCGGCTTTTGAAACCTTGCGTGAGCGTGGTAACAGTGAAACCTTGTTTGAAGTACTAGAAAAAGCCTTTCCGCAGACCCAATTTTATGTGCAGGAAATGGGTGGGCGCTTTCAAATGATGATGCAAAAGCAAGGGATCTTAAGACCTTTGGAAAGTGCCGAATTTTCAGATGGGACTTTACGGTTTTTGTGTTTAGCTGTGGCTTTATTGAGTCCAAGACCCCCAAATTTTATGGCACTGAATGAGCCAGAAAATAGCTTACATCCCGATTTATTACCTGCCTTGGCGATGCTGATTGCCGAAGCAAGTCGCTATACGCAGCTTTGGTTGACCACACATTCCAATGAACTGGTTGAAATGATCAAACAGTATAGTGATGTGCAGCATTATCAACTGGATCAGGTCGAGGGGAAAACTGTGGTCAAGGGCGCAAGCTTAATCGATGAGGATTAATTTACTCCTTGAGTTCTAGTTTTTTTTGCTTAAGTTTAAAAAGGCAGAAAAGTTAAAAAAGCGTAATAGCCGATAAAACTGCTTATTAAGCTGAACCAAACTGGCAGTTTGCTGCGAAGTAAAGCAATAACGACGGCAACAAATATAAAGTCTGTCCATTGAATGATGTATTTTTGGCTCATTTGAAATAGTAGACACAGTAATAAACCAACGACAGCCGCATTGATTATTTTTAAGGTGCCAAAAAGCATCGGGTATTTCATCAATTTATTCCAAAACGGTAATAAGCCAAACAATAATAAAAATGATGGTAAAAATATCGCTAACGTCGCGAGTGCGGCATTCAAGATTGGCACATCGGTCATGGGTAAAAGTGTGCCGAGATAGGCGGCGAAACTAAACAAAGGTCCCGGCATGAGTTGTGCAAGGGCATAGCCTAAGTCAAAATTTTCATTACTGATCAGTCCTGTAGAGACAAAGTCCTGATGTAAAAATGGCAAAATAATATGTCCACCACCAAAGACGAGGGATGCTGTGCGGTAGAAGCTTTCTAAGCTGAAAGCCAATATATTGCTATGTTGTATATCGAAGAATGGCAGAACGAAAAAAGGGCTGATAAAGGCGAGAAGCCATAGCCAAGAGGTGCAAGTATTTTCATGTGCATTCCGGCTAAAATTATCATGTTTGGGTGGAAATGTTTCGGCGATATTTGGCTTTTGGCTGTGTAATTGATTTGACGATAAAACTAAACCGATAATTGCAGCGCATAAAATCACCAAAACTTGATTTAAAGAAAATTGAAAGAAATAAATAAAAAATGCAGCTAAAAGCATGACTAGATACTGAAATTTTGTTTTACAGAAGCTTCGCATCATTTGCCAAAATGCCCATGCAACAACGGCTAGTACAATTAACTGAATAACATGAAAGAATAAAGTTGAGAGTTGATTACTGAGTTTTATACTTAAAGTGGCCGCGGCACACATCAGCAGGGCTGAAGGTAAAGTAAATCCTAACCATGCAAAACAAGCACCTTGATAGCGGTTGAGTTGAAATCCAATTGCCATGCCGAGCTGGCTACTTGTTGGGCCTGGAAGGACTTGAGCCAAGGCAAGCAAATGCGCATATTCATGCTCCGTTATCCATTTTTCTTGTTTCACAAAATATTGAAAAAACAACACTAAATGCGCAGCAGGTCCACCAAATGCAATACACCCTAATCTTAAAAAGGTGAGAAAGATGACAAGGTTTCGTTGTGGTATGGACTGGCTCATGCGTTACCAATATTAAAAATCGAAATAAGGTTATGAATTTCTAAAGGATAAAATCTTGAATGTTAAAAGATTTTAAAGGTCGATTATTACAGGAGCATGTAAGTCCTGCTTCAAATATATTCTGAAGCACTTTGCAGAGAAAACGATAATTGGATAAAGTGACATAGTACTGTCCCACATACACATGGCATCGGTTTCTGCCGCTGATTAGCATCAGCATTTACACATAAAATATTTTGTCTAAAAATGACTTCTCCAAAATCAGACACCTTATCAGAAATTTTGAGTGCCTTATTTAAGTGGTTGATGAGTGGCATTGCATCGTTACTTTCAATCATGGCATTTGCAGATGATCAGCTACCTGCTACACAACCATTAGCAAGTTATGCAGATCAAAACAGTTGGCAGGACATTCAGCCCTATCTACCTAAAGAATACCATTTAACCGAAACGCAGCGCCCTAAAGAAGAGTGGTGGAATTGGCAGGGTCATACTATTCACTTAGATACCTATCGAAATCCACAGGCAAAAGTGAAGGTGATTCTGTTTCATGGTGTGGGAACAAATGGTCGACAAATGTCGATGATTTTGGGTCAGCCTTTGGCACAGAGTGGCTATGAAACTATCGCTATTGATATGCCCGGTTATGGCCTCACCCAAGTCAAAAAAGGCTCTAAAACTCTTTATGATGATTGGGTTCAAGCAGGCAATGACCTCATTGAAGCTGAGCTACAAAAAGATCATCGTCCTATCGTTTTGTATGGGCTCAGTGCTGGTGGTATGTTGACCTATCACGTGGCGGCAAAAAATAAACAGGTGAAAGGTATCGTCGGTATGACCTTTCTAGATACTTCAAATAAAACCGTGCGTGATCAAGTCTCTTTGAATAAATTTATGAGCCGCGTGGGCAGTCCAATGGCTCATGTGACGGCACATACACCATTATCAGCATTGCCAATGCCGATGCGTTGGGTAAGTAAAATGCATCGTTTGGTGAATAATGACGCAGCATTGCAGGTCTTTTTAAAAGATAAAACGTCAGCTGGGAATAGTGTATCGGTTAAATTTCTAGATTCGTATTTATATTATAAAAATGACACGCCACCGGAGCAGTTTGATGTCTGCCCAATTCTACTAACGCAGCCTGAACAAGACCGTTGGACGCCTTTGGCTTTAAGTCAGCCATTTTTAGCACGGATTCACCAAGTTCCAGTCGATGTCGTGCTGTTGAAAAACGCAGGACATTATCCTTTGGAACAGCCGGGACTCGATCAAATGGTCAATACAATCGATGAGTTTTATCAAAAAGTCACGCAATAATCTGTTGAAAGCGTGATGCGTAATTCATACCAAAATAGATATAAAAAAACCGCCAGAAGGCGGTTTTTTTATTGGGACTTTATCGTGGAAATATTTAAGCAAAATGACCATGTTGAAAATCATAAAATGCCTGACGTATTTCATCTTCAGTATTCATGACGAATGGTCCATGTGCCGCAATAGGTTCATTTAAAGCTTCGCCACTTAAAATAAGCAGTTTGGTTGCTTCAAAAGATTTAAGTTTCAAGGACGATACTTGGTCACTGACATATAAAGTCTGTTTCGCATCAAAGCGTTGACCTTCGATTTCGATCGCGCCACTTAATACAAAAATCATGTTATTCCACTGTGGGTTGAATGAAAATTCCTGTTCAACATTTGCATTCAAGCGCACATCCAAGACATTCATTGGGCTAAAGGTTTCAGCTGTACCCATTGTGTCTTCAAATTGGCCAGCAATGACGCGTACCACGCCTGCATTTTGTGCAAGTTTAACTTCAGCAATATTGGCTGTAGTCAGTTCTTGGTAGCGAGGTTCAGTAATTTTGGCATGACTAGGTAAATTGACCCAAAGTTGTACCATGTCTAAATTTCCGCCAGTTTTTGCAAAATCTTTAGAATGGTGTTCTTCATGCATAATGCCTCGACCCGCGGTCATCCATTGCACTTCGTCTTTGGCAATACTGCCGTGATTTCCTTTAGAGTCAAAATGCTCCAATTCACCTTCATAAAGAATGGTCACTGTTTCAAAGCCACGGTGTGGATGTGACCCAACACCACGTTGATGATGACTTGGAGAGAAATGATATTGGCCGGTATAGCCCATAATGAGGAATGGACTGGTTTGATTGCCCATTTCTTGCATAGGGAGCATAGAGTTTGTTGGGAAGCCATCGCCCACCCAAGTGCTACGATCACTATGATAAACACGTTTGATTGAATTCATAATTCAGCCCTCAATATATTGCTTCTGAGATCTATTATTGAGGTATAGTGAGGGAATGACAGGGCGAAAAACTCAACAGATTATTCTAAAAATGAAACAATCATGCAAAATTTAAATGACTATTACTACTTCGTGCAAGTGGTGAAATACCAAGGTTATACCAAAGCTAGTGAAGCATTGGGTATTACAAAATCTAAGCTATCACGCCGTATTACAGAGTTAGAGACCCGTTTGGGTGTACGTCTGATTCAGCGGAATACGCGAAAATTTACAGTAACTGAAATAGGACAACAGTTCTATTTACATTGCTTAAAAATTTTAGAGGAAGTCAGCGAAACGGAAAACTTTGTGCTTAGTACGTTGAACGACCAACTCTGTGGCCAGATTAAAATCTCTTGTCCTGTGGCTTTGGTGGAAATGCCTGTTGCCAAAATGGTCACTGATTTTATGCAGCAATATCCAGACATCAGTGTGCATCTGATGGCGACCAATCATCGGGTTGATGTGATTGAGGAAGGCGTAGATTTAGCCATTCGTGTGCGTAATATGCCTTTATTGGATAGTGATTTGATCGTTCGAGATTTAGATGCTTGGGATCATGTTTTGGTGGCATCGCCACAACTTTTCTTCGAGCGTGAAATTCCACAGCAATTGGCTGAGATTCAAAATTTTCCGTGTATTGGTTTTGATCGGCCTAAACATTTTTGGGATTTCCGACATCGTGAAAAAAGTGAAACTCAACAAATTGAATTTCATCCACGCTTAAGAACTGACAGTTTTAGTGCCATGATTTCTGCTGCTATTTCTGGCGTGGGAATCGCTTCTTTGCCCAAAGTGTTTGTACGTGATGCTTTAAAAAGTGGTGAGTTAATTGAGCTATTTCCTGAATGGCAATTGCCGCAAGGGGTCATCCATGTTGCATACGCGACACGACAAGGTATGCTGCCGGGTGTACGTGCGATGTTAGATCATTTGATTTCAGGTTTTAAGGCCTTAGATATAGATCATCCGTAATTTGAGCAGTGTTCTTATTGTTTTCATATTCTAATTATTTTGGGTTATTGCTCAAACACGGATTTTACAGGGTTATTTATTTTTTATTGTTGGCATGAAGTTCAACATTAGTATGGTCGTCCTCCTGCTAAGCTAATTCGCTTTAATAAGCGGCGTTGGTCTGAAGGGAAAGGGTGGCGTGAGTGTAATGTCGCTTGGTTATCCCAAAATACAATGTCACCTTCTTCCCATTGATGTTCATATCGAAACTCAGGTTTCAATAAATGTTCACGTAAAGATGCAATCAATTCACTGCCTGACTGATCATCGTAGTGAACCAATTCCACTTCAGATCGTTCATTTAACCACAGCCCTTTACGGCCACTTTCTGGATGGGTACGTACAAGCGGATGTGGATAAGCATGTCCAACAATCGGGTGGTCTTTGAAACGATATAGCGGTGTAGCGCCATATCCCGTTGTGCCTTTATTATTTTTGGCACGGACAAATGGGTTATAGGTAATGAGTTGAAGTTGGTCTAAATGTTTTTGTGTCGCTTCATCTAAAGCTTCATAGGCTTTAATAGTGTTATACCATGAGGTTTGTCCACCGTCTTGTGGCAGTTCAATGGCATAGAGTAATGAACCAAAAGATGGCAGCGGAGTCCACTGATGGTCTGCATGCGCAGCCAATTCACCATGTCCAGTATAGTCACCTTTGCCGACTGCATTTGAAACAGGTACGACGTCTGGTGGTGTACCGGTATCATCTTGTGACGCTAGCACAGGAATATCTGCACCAGGACGGAAAATTGAACCGAAGTAGCTTGCAAACGCGAGATACTGTAAATCATCTAGACTTTGATGTTTAAAAATTAAAATCAAGTGTTCTGCCAACGCTTGTTTTAAACGGTAGATGGTTTCCCCAGACTGTGCTTTACGCGCATCTAAACCATAAACCACAGCCCCCAAAGCTTGGTCATGTTGCGCTTCAATACGAATTTCATTGCCATCTTGAAATTGTTCTGCTTGATGCCAACGTGGAGCATCATGGATGGCTTGCGAAAGTTGAGTTAATGCGGTCATTTCATAAGTTCTCAAATTGTTCTTTATTGAGACTTAATCTATGGAAGAAAGCGCAGGTTGGAAAATTAAAAAATAAGCTAAGTTTATGAAAAAACGTATTATTAATACTAATATGCTGAAAATGCAGCTTTTATTGAATCGTGTAGAAAATAGCTTAAAAACTGCTGTTGTAGTGTTGATATAACAGCAGTTTGAATTGGAATTAATGCTTCAATACGTCTTTAATGTGCACAAAACGCTTGGTTAAAGTATTCGAATAATTCAGGCGTTTGGCTCCATAATCCGATGGACAATGCCAACAAGGCCAGAATACTGATGCCAATACTGAGTCGGAACCATAATGTTGAATTAGTCATGAATGACACTTTCCTCATTAACCATGAAATGTACCAATACCCCAAAAATACTCAGGACAATCGAAAAAATCCAAATGGCATCATAGTTACCGGTCATATCGTGGTTCACACCACCCAACCAGCCACCAAAAAATGAACCGACTTGGTGTGTAAAGAACACGATACCGCTGAGCATACTGAGATATTTAACGCCAAACATATTGGCCACAATACCGTTGGTGAGTGGTACGGTAGAAAGCCATAATAGTCCCATAATGACGCCAAATGCATAGATTGTCCATGTGCTTAAAGGCAGCAAAAGAAAGGAAATAATGGCAATGCCACGTAAACCATACAGTCCCATCAACAGCTTTGGTTTGGAATATTTGCCACCGAGCCAACCAGCTGTGTAGGTGCCGACAATATTAAATAGTCCAACGAGCGCGAGGAAAATAGTGCCCGTAGTGGCATTAAAGCCATGATCGATTAAATATCCCGGAAGATGGATGCCAATAAACACCACTTGGAAGCCACAGACAAAGAAACCGAGTGCTAGAAACCAAAAGGGTTTATGCTCCCAAGCCAATTGCAAAATTTGTTTAAAAGTCAGAGAGGCTTCATGCATATTAGTTGCATTTGGTGCAACATACATTGGTGCTTTTAGCATCCAAGCTAAAGGAATAATAAGCGCAATTAAAATGGCGCTGACCACCAAAGCCGAAGACCAACCCAATTTTTGCAATAGCAGTAATGTAGAGGGCAGCATAATGAACTGACCAAAAGAACCTGCTGCACTGGCAATACCCATGGCTAAACTACGTTTGTCTGGATGCGCTGCACGTCCTACGGCAGAAAGTAATACTGGAAATGATGTGGCTGAGAGAGCCAAACCCAGGATTAAACCTGCGCTTAAATTAAGAAGTAAACCGGTAGAGCTGATGGCCATGAGTAATAGCCCTAGGGCATATAATGCACCCCCGACGGCGACCACGATCTTACTGCCATATTTATCTGCAAAAGCCCCAGTAATTGGCTGTACAGCACCCCAAATTAAGTTTTGCATGGCAATGGCAAGGCTAAAAACGTTATGTCCCCAACCAAATTCATCACTCATCGGCACGAGATAGAGGCCAAATGCATGACGCACCCCTAAAGACAATGCCAAAATAATAGCACTGCCAATGAGCATGTAAATCAGGGGCTTTGAGAAACGAGTATCAGACATACAGCAGGCTACATTCTTTAAATTTAATCCAATGGTATTCGAATAAACGCAGAGTTGCGATTAAATTTAATTCACCAAACAATAAATTTTTTTTATAGGTAACTATGGATGAATAAAGGAAATTGCCTCAGCATAAATTCAAAAGTGTTTAAAAGAGATTGAAAAGATATCTCAGAATAAAAGACCATATATAGCCTAATAAAAAAGACGGCTGTAGCCGTCTTTTTTATATTCAGGTTATTAATTAGAAACGCATACCGATACCTGCATATGCAAGGATCGGGTTTACTTCAATATCCGCTTTAGATTTGATCAGTTCGCCGTGTGTCGCATCTGTAACGGTAATGGTTGTTTCATTTTGAAGGTGTGCATAGCTAACAGAACCAACAGCAAACCATTTATCATTGAAATCATAAGTGAAGCCCACCGTCGCAACCGGAGCAAATACATCAGTTGCCTCTAAATCAACTTTTGGATTAGCCTTACTTGGCTTTCCTTCTAAAGAAGCGCCTGCATTACCTTCTTTAATATTGGCAATCATATGTCCAGCAGCAATCAGGTCTTTTTCTGTACGTGGATTAATTTCTAGTTCATTAAAGTATGCATACATTACGCCTAGACCCACATAGGGACGGAATTTATTGACGCCAGTTTTACCGAAGTGATATTGGATTTCTGCAGCGGGGGTCCATGCACGAGCAGATGCCGCTGGGCCGTAGGCTTCTAAATCTGTAATCAGCAAACTATTCTTCATTGCGATTTCAGGTAGGTCGATAATACCTAACTCAGGTGTCGCAATAGCTGCAAATGGCGCATAAATTTTTCCTTTGCCGTTTAGGTCTACCTCAGGTGGGATACCGGCTTTCATTTCTAAAGAAATGTTATCAGTAAAGAAATAGTTGGTCATGATGCCTAGTGTGGTTACATCATCGGCTTCAAGGCCAGTACCTTGGTTATCCCAACTTTGTAGGCCATTAATTTCAGCAGTACCGCTTAGCCCTGCTGGTAAGGTACTCGTACCTAATTTATCGAGCAAACCGACAAACCAAGTAGAAATGTTTGGATCCATAGCTGGATCCATATTGGCTTTTACTGCGTCAATTGAAATATCACCAACTTTGGCTGTTTCACCATTTTTTACTGATGTATCAACATGGAATGGCTGTGCTTTACCTTGTGGCATAACATGTAGAGCACCAACAGAGACAGAAAAACGTTTGAAGCCATCGCCATCTTTTAAACTAAAATATGGTGAGTCTGCATGACTGAGCATAGGTAGGGCAGCCATAGAAACAGCAATGCACAATACACTTTTTTTCATTTTAAAGGACTCCATGTCCGTAAATTGATAATAATTTTTCTAAGTGCCCATTATTCAAAATTAGTGCGTAAAAAATGTTATAGAAAACAAGAATAAACGTAATAGTCCTGTAACATTCTTGATGATTTGTATTATTTGAAGACTTTAATTAGGTATTTGTGTAAAAAAATCGAACATTTTTGAAATTTAGAAATGGTTCTATCTATTTGTATATATTCAATATTTATTGACATAAGTGACAGTGTATTGGTTGATTTGGGTCAATAAAATAGTTTAAAACGACCATATTCAAAGCACTTTTTTGTGCTGTTGTCCTCTATAGATATAAAAATTCATAGCTAATCATTGAGTCTTTATATGTCAATCGAGGCTAATCTCTCAAAGCCTTTTACACCAAAACCATTTTTTTTGTACAATAGCGCCAGATTCAATTGAGTTATTCGTATGAGTACGCAAAACCCTCCCAAGAAAAAGGCTTTAGTCAATTTGCCTTTTCCGATTAAAAAAGCTGAAGATAATGCTTCGGATGAAATCTTTGAAGATATGCGTCCAAAACCTCAGCGTTATGCTGACCGTACTTGGATGCCACCACGCGGTACACGTCGTTCGATGGGTAAGCGTTAAAAGATTTAAATAAAAAAGCCATGGTACAAACCATGGCTTTTTTATTGCAAATTATTGATGTTAATTGCGTATTTCAGACTGAATTCTTCGGTCTTTATTGAGATAATACTTTTTCTTCTGACGATACATGTCCAAATCGGCACGTTTAAGCATATCGTCCATCCGCTCATTCAGCTCATTGGTGGCACAGCCAATCGAGATACTCATCGGTTGATTAGAATAAAATTGGTTATCGACCAATAACAACTCATTCAAACTTTGTAAGCAGTTTTGCAGCGCCGCATCATCTGCACCAGGTAATAGAATGACAAATTCATCACCGCCAATGCGCGAAGCAGAATAGGGCGTATGCTGAATAAGTTGGTTTAAAATGTTGCCCAGACGTCTGAGGATACTGTCACCAGCATCGTGCCCAATACTGTCATTGAGTTCTTTTAGTCCATTTAAATCAATAAAAATACAAGAAACAGGACGCAATTGATTGCGTTCGAGACGATTGAGTTCTGCGATATAAAATGAACGGTTATAGAGTTTGGTCAGAACGTCATGCTTACCTAAATATTCAAGATAATTTTCAGCCTTTTTACGTGCGGTAATATCAGTCAGCGCAACCTGCACGGTGCTCCAGTCATCGAGATAATCGGGAAATACGGTAAATTGCAGCAAGACGTGGCGGATACTGCCATCAAGTGCATAATTTACGGCTTCACGTTGATGATGTAGATTGCCATTCCAAAGTTCAATCAACTGTTCTTTAAAGGTTTGCAGCATTTCTTTGGCAAACACTTTATGTACATTTTTGAGCAATATTTCTTTGTTCTGAGCGCCAAATAAATCAAGCGTGGCTTGATTGACGTCAACGATCAGTATTTCTTTAATGCACTCTTGTACAAAATCGGGATGAACATCTAAAAAGGTCACAAAGTCTTCGATTTCTAAAGCGCGTAGCTGATCTAATTTTATTTTAATCCGGCAAAATCTTCGACCCAAAGTGAAGTCGGTGAATAATGAAAACGTGCTTCTGCCAAATGACGACTTTGTTCTTGTAAACGGCAAGCTTGAGTATAAGACGTGATATCTTCAGTCGTAATTAAGACGGCGGATAAATCCTGCTCATGACTCGGTAGCACGATGCCTTTGAGTTGAATGTCTAGGCGTTCTCCACTAAGCGTATAGTTCACGGCAGAATGGGAAAAATGCGTATCACCATTCCACAATGCAACCAGCTCTCTAATGTGTGTTTGACACATCTCCGCCTGAAAAACTAAATCAAGGTTTTGACATAAATGTTCAAAGTCACGTGCTTGATAAAGTTCCAACGTTTTTGCGTTGACCTGTAAGAGTTTTATTTTTCTCGCACATTGCAGAATACGTGATTCATCTTGTTGAAGAAAAGTGGAGAGATCCTGCACACCTTGCTGACGCCAGAGATCAAATTGTTTTTTGACTTCACTGTAATCTTCAAGCCACATGGCAATGGGGGATAGCTCAAAAAAAGGAGAATCTAGCATGTCTATTTTATGTGCTCGTCATTCTTCATGATAATTACAGCATGTAGTATAAGACGAAAAAAATGATATTAAAATAATGTGATATATAAAATAAACTTTATTTTTAGTGTGACTTATGTCACTAAAAGTCGTTAATTCAACTTAGATAAAAAGCCAATGTAGACTTTGGCTTTTTTAGGGGGGGAGATATGGTGAAAAAAGTCTTTAGCGGCTGGCTTTACGAGCTTTATTTTCAGGTCTTGGTGCAGCGATTTCACGTTCAGCTTTCCAAACATCAATGAAATCTTTTTCATTAATATTGTACAGTTCAAGTAGGGCTAAAATGACGCCGCCAAACATCATTGGGCCTTCTGAGTTGCTTTGAAACTCAAATATTTTCCCATTCAGGGCATGCAAAATATCTTCAATTTCAAAAATACGGTCACGACCATTGCTATCTGTCGGGTACATTTGGGTATTCAGCACAATTTTCGCAAGACTTTTTTCATTATCTGTTAAGGCCAGAACATCAACCAATTCATCTGCCGAAGGTGCAAAAATTACCGAGTCTTGAAAAATTGTATGTAGAAGTTTCGAAGTAAGTTTTGGTAAAGCTTTTTCAACGAAAGGACGGAATGAAATTGGAAAAATAACATTTCTGGAAATCCCCTTAAACATGGGAGCAATTTCTTCAACTTTATAGCCAGCGACACCACAGCCAATCGAAGTAATGAAATATTTGGTCTTCGGATGATTCTTGGTATAGATTTTAAAATCATCAACATAATGTTGAATCTGAGACAATGGCATTTGTTGTAAATGCTCATTCATTGTTGGAATAGCAAAACTTTGACCAGCCCATCCACGACCAATACCATTCATTGCACCAAAATGCTCTAGGGCAGTACGCGCTGCACCGCCAGCATGTTGACCTGCCATATTGCTGCCAAAAACAAAAATAGTATCTTCGGGTAGGTTTTTAACAATACTTTCGTCATGATATTGGTAAGTCATAAGTTTGATCTGTGGCGTCCTTTTGTTCATGTTGCAGGTGAAATTTACATAGGTCAAGTATCAATAAGGGATAAATGAACGCTTTATTCCTGAGTTTTTTTAGAGCCAAGAGTTTCCTCAAGAAAAACATGCGAAATCAGGCGAATTATTTTTCAAACATGAAAAAAATCTATGGGTTTATGTTGAATTATAATTTTACAGTCCGTACACGCCTCTGGTATTTACATAAATTTAGCGTTGTTTTGTGCAACTTTGCCCTCATAATAAAGCCATATAAAACTGTTGAAGAAGAGTGTGATGCAGGAACAGCCTTTTGAACTCGTAACACAATATCAGCCGGCAGGTGATCAGCCTCAAGCGATTGAGAAATTGGTGAAGGGGATTGAAAAAGGAATGCATGATCAGTTGCTCTTAGGGGTAACAGGTTCAGGTAAAACCTATACCATGGCAAATGTGATAGCACGCACGCAACGTCCAACGATTATTATGGCGCATAATAAAACTTTGGCTGCGCAGCTTTATGGCGAGTTTAAAGCCTTCTTTCCGCATAATGCCGTGGAATACTTCGTCAGTTATTATGACTATTATCAACCCGAAGCCTATGTTCCATCTTCAGATACTTTTATTGAAAAAGATTCATCGATTAATGATCATATCGACCAAATGCGTCTTTCGGCAACACGGGCATTATTAGAGCGACGTGATGCAATTATCGTAGCGTCAGTTTCAGCTATTTATGGTCTGGGTGATCCCAATGCTTATATGAGTATGCTTCTGCATATCGTGGAAGGAGACCGTATTAGCCGTGATGATATCATCCGTCGTTTGGTGGAAATGCAATACACCCGAAATGAACTCGAATTTTTACGGGGCACATACCGTATTCGTGGTGAAATTATTGATATTTTTCCTGCTGAATCTGATCAAAATGCCATTCGAATAGAATTATTTGATGATGAAGTTGATTCAGTTCGATGGTTTGATCCCTTGACGGGCAAGTTGGTCCGTAAAGTGCCACGTATTACGATTTACCCAAAAAGCCATTATGTAACACCTAAAGATAATTTACAGCGTGCAATTGGAACGATTCGTGAAGAACTCGCAGAACGACTAGGATTCTTTCGTGCAAATGATAAATTACTCGAAGCACAGCGTATCGAACAACGTACACGGTATGATTTAGAGATGATGCAGCAGCTTGGCTATACCAACGGTATTGAAAACTATTCACGCCACTTGTCTGGCCGTCCTTCTGGTGAAGCACCTCCGACTTTGTTTGATTATGTACCTGATGATGCTTTATTAATCATTGATGAATCGCACGTTACCGTTCCGCAAATTGGGGCTATGTATAAAGGTGACCGTTCACGTAAAGAAAATTTGGTCAATTACGGTTTTCGTTTACCAAGTGCGCTTGATAACCGGCCAATGAAATTTGAAGAATGGGAGCGGATTATTCCTTCGACCATTTATGTCAGTGCAACGCCTGCACATTATGAAATGGAAAAGTCTGAACAAGTCGTTGAGCAAGTGGTTCGACCCACAGGTTTGGTCGACCCTGAAATTGAAATTCGTCCAGTGTTAACGCAAGTTGATGATGTATTGTCAGAAATTAATAATCGTAAAAACTTAAATGAACGTGTATTGGTTACGACATTAACCAAACGTATGGCAGAAGATTTAACTTCATATTTGAAAGAATATGGCATTAAAGTCGCTTATTTACATTCAGATATTGACACTGTTGAGCGCACTAAAATTATCCATGAATTGCGTTCGGGTGTATACGATGCAATTGTTGGGATTAACTTACTGCGCGAAGGCTTAGATATGCCAGAAGTGTCTCTAGTCGCCATTTTAGATGCAGACAAAGAAGGCTTCTTGCGTTCTGAGCGTTCTTTGATTCAAACCATTGGTCGTGCAGCGCGTAACTTAAACGGTAAAGCGATTTTATATGCAGATCGTATGACTGACTCAATGCAAAAAGCCATTGATGAAACGGATCGGCGTCGTAATTTACAAATCGCCTTTAACCTTGAACATGGCATTACGCCACGCAGTGCAGTGCGTCAAAACGTTAATGATATTGATACTGGTGAAGTGCTCACAGATGATGAAATCGATGCAAAAATTTCAGATCAGGCTAAGGCATTAACTGCAGATGAACGTCATTTGATGTCTGATCCAAAACTTTTAGCAAAACATATGAACAAGCTGGAAAAAGAAATGCTGAAAGCATCGAAAGATTTGCAGTTTGAACAAGCTGCTCGATTACGTGATGAAATCTTGCGTTTAAAAGCACAGATGATTTCATAATTTTGTTAGACAAGATGCGGCATATTGTTTGAATTACATACATAATTCAGACAAGAAAATGATTTTTAGAGCAATTTTTTCCGCTAGAGTAAAAACACGAGAGAGAGAATTACTTAATTTTCATCGAATGTTTTGCATCGAAATGAGGCATAAAATGACAACAACGAATCTTCCGAAAGCTGGTTTTAAGCTCGCAAAAATTGCACTTGGTGCAGCAGTGTTAATTGGTTTGGGTGCAGCCACAATGGCCTATGCACAGACGAAACCTTTACAGACTGTGGAAAAAGTCGAGCTCGATCGTTATTTAGGTATGTGGTATGAAGTTGCTCGTAAGCCTTTAGTCTTTCAAAAAAGCTGTGCTCGTGATGTTACCGCGGTCTATACCTTAAATGAAAATGGCAATATTAATGTCAATAATCGCTGTGTATCGAAAGATGGCACCAAGAAACAATCAATAGGCGAGGCATTTGTACAAAATGCACCGTTTAACTCAAAATTAAAAGTCAGTTTCTTACCTGAAGTGATTCGTTGGTTGCCTGTGGGGCGTGGTGATTATTGGGTGCTCAAAGCCGATGAAGACTATCAAACAGTCTTGGTGGGTGAACCCCGTCGTAAATATATGTGGGTGCTATCTCGTTCGGCTCATCCAGATCAGGAAGTGATTCAGGAATATCTAAATTATGCTCAATCTGTCGGTTATGACTTATCAGATATTATTCATACCAAGCAAACAGTAAAACCATAAAACCTAAATATTTGAACAAATGCTAAAAAACCATGCCTGTGCATGGTTTTTTATTTGCTAGAATGTCTCTGCGAAAAGCTTGATTGATCAAGCAAAATATCAAATTTATGGTGTATTTTGGACTGGAGTGGAAGATGTATAAAGGCGTTGCATTGTCTGTATTGGCATCGGTCACTTTTGGTATTTTGTATTTCTTTACCATCTTTTTAAAACCTCTAGATAGCGAGCAAACTTTTGCATGGCGCATGTTGGCGACCTTGCCATTTTTAACCTTATTTATGTGGTGGATGAAAGATTTAAACAAAGTCAGTGAAATTTTTTGGCGTGTGGTCAAGCAACCGATCTTTCTCATTTGGTTAATCATTAGTTCATTTTTATGTACTACACAGCTTTGGTTGTTTTTGTGGGGACCAATTAATGGCCGAGGGCTAGAAGTATCTTTAGGGTATTTTCTATTGCCCTTAGTGATGGTTCTGGTTGGATGTGTACTGTATAAAGAAAAGCTGTCTAAATGGCAGATGGCTGCCGTGGCATTGGCAATTTTAGGGGTCGGCCACGAAATTTGGCGTATTGGCAGTATCGCGTGGGAAACTGTCTATGTCGCTGTGGCTTATCCGATTTATTTCTTTTTACGTCGTACCTTTAAAACCGATCATTTGGGTGGTTTTTGGTGGGATCTTTGCTTAATTTTGCCTGTAGCCTTTTATTTAGGATTTATTCATAGCGATAGTTTAGCGCTGATGTCGTTATTCCCGTATCTGATTTTGGCGGTTTTAGGACTGGGTTTTCTGAGTGCGCTTGGCTTAGGTAGCTATATGTTGGCGAGTCGTTATTTGCCATTTGTGATTTTTGGTTTGTTGAGTTATTTAGAACCCGTGTTGTTAGCTTTTGCATCCATCGCATTGGGGGAGCGAGTAGAAGCCGAAGAATGGCTGACCTATATTCCAATTTGGGGTGCGGTATTGTTATTGGTGATAGAGGGTGTTTTGCATCTGTTTAAACAAAAGCAAAATGAACGTGCGCTAGCAAAAAATGTAAAAGCGTTAAATGATCGAATCGATTCTTAGACTGAAAATGCTGGTACGATAAATTGATCAGTTTACAATTAATGCTTGCTGTTTTTTAATAAAATCTTAAACTTAGAAAACTAAAACACGCCATGATTCAATTTATTGTTTAGGAAGAACAGCATTGAATGATGGTGTACAAAAATATTTATTTTAGATAAAAATAAACTGAAATCGATAAAAGATCGATTAAAGAACCAAGATACAGGAAGCAGTCAGTGGTTGTCCCATTTCATCAAAGCGCTAAACTTTTACAGCTAGAGCCTGTGTTGGATCAGCATTGGCGGAGTATTGTATCTGAAGTATGCACTGATCTTGATCAATCCAATTTAGCACAGATACAGCAGGTGTTATCGCAAAAAGGTATTCGTTGGGAGTCTTCATCACAGTCGTATCAAAGAGATGTACCGATGAATTTGGGCATGCTGATGAAAGTACTAAAATATGATGTCATGCGTGAGCATGCACAGTATTTGGCAACACAGCTCGAAGAACTTCGAATATTGACCCAGAGTATTCAAATTGCGCGAAAATTAGAAGAAAACCTACTCTATATCAATAAAATAGATGCCGAAGAAGATTTTGAATTACAGTATGAAAAAAATGTATTACATCAGCATTTCATTTTAAATGCCGCACAAATCATTCGTGAAATGGATTTGATTGCGCCGAGTGATGCACGTCAACTCACTGCTCTGCAAGTTAAAATTTTCTTGATCGAAATTTTCTTAAAGTCACATATGTTAGGGCAAGTTTTTGATGCTTCTGTACCAAAATCATCTGAGGTTTGGCAACATCCGATTTTTAAATATTATTTAAAGCGTGAACAAAAAACGCGTTATTTACAAATTGTACAAACATCTGAGTTTATTTATATTTTGTCGCCTGATTTAGATTGGACGACGCAGTATTCAGCAACTCGGTTTTTATCGACAAAACATAATGACGCCCTAGCAGACGACGTTTTTGATGGGTTGGCTTTAGATTTAAATACTGCTTTAGAGAATCAGCAAATAGACGAATTAAAAATTCAAGTCTCTAAGCTGGCATCTATTGCAGGTTTTATACATTTAGATCTGCAAAATTTAATGCAGCAACTACATATACGGGTAGATAAGCATCTACTTTTAATGCTGCATGTAGAGGATGCCACTCAATTAGTGACGGTTTTACCTACTTTTGAGCAGCAGTTCAATACATTGATCTTGAAGCCATTGCATCAGACTGTTCAATATCAACTGAGTGAGCAGATACAGCATGATTTTTTATTTTTCCATAGCATGCAAATATCTCAGAAGCTCATCACGAGTCTAAACGTCTTGAGTAGTTGCCCGAAGTTTGAGGCGAGTTTGGAGTTAAAACGACTGCGACTTCAACTACAGGCTTGGCAGGTGCTTTTGTTGAAACGGCGGACGCACATTTTTCATGTTCAAAACGAAGATGAGTGGGAGTTACATCAACAGCAGTCACAGCAAATTCATACGGCATTGAAAGCGCTCTTGCAGACGACCGAGGACGAGGATCAACAGCAGATCTTTGCTGCTGAAGCCGTCGTAGAAAATACGGGTACCCATGGCGCTCATGTTGGATTTTCCAAACGCATGACGAAAACAGGTGATTATGAAAGTCTTGAAGCCGATGCTTTAAAAGCGCAGCAGCAAAAAAAGCGCCAGACTTATATGCAGGTTTTAATGTTGCTGAAGGAACATGCGTCCCAGCTCGTCAATCTCGATTTTGAGCCATGTGAAAATGCCTTAAACGTGCAGTCTTTTAGTGATCAGAGATATTTTGCGATTAGTGCTGGAGAGAATGGTTTAAATGCACTTCCGAAAATATTAGAGCTGAGTGTAAATTTCTTTGATTTTAATCTGGAAAAGTTTGCTGAGAATCTGAAAAGTTAACTGAATTTTAAATATAGATCTGACTTCAAAAATCCATTGTTTTGCCCAAAATAAATAAACACCACAATAGATTTCTTTCATAAGTCATTTTTCACTCAGCTCCAAGTTATAAATTCCAGCAATTAGATTGAATCTTAATGCTAGTCTTTTGCCTCGATTGCGATATCGCTCAGCAAGAATTTTGAAGGTTTTCAAACTGCCAAATACATGCTCAATTCCAATTCTTCTTTTATTGATTTCCTGATTATAGATTTTTAGTTCGGAATCCAGTTTACAGCGCTTCTTTGCTTTTAATGGCAACAAGCTATTTGGATACACTGTATAAATTCC
>NZ_VPEK01000021.1:0-45171 GCF_013417145.1 Acinetobacter sp. YH16044 | reverse complement strand
GGAATTTATACAGTGTATCCGAATAGCTTGTTGCCATTAAAAGCAAAGAAGCACTGTAAACTGGATTCCGAACTAAAAATCTATAATCAGGAAATCAATAAAAGAAGAATTGGAATTGAGCATGTATTTGGCAGTTTGAAAACCTTCAAAATTCTTGCTGAGCGATATCGCAATCGAGGCAAAAGACTAGCATTGAGATTCAATCTAATTGCTGGAATTTATAACTTGGAGCTGAGTGAAAAATGACTTATGAAAGAAATCTAATCACACTCTTTAAATAAATATTATTACAAAAAAACTAATTCCTATAAAAAATGAATTTCATAAGTATTTCATTTAAAATAATTATCAATGTATTATTTTATATCCACTAGATTTAGATATTTTATAAATAATTAAAAGAAATAACCTCACTAAGCCTAAATACAAATTTAAATTTCATCTATATAGTAATATAATTTTTTAGACCCTTCAATTTTATAATAATTAATTTTAATTTCTCTAGAACTTTCCATATTACAAAGCTTACTTACAACTTCATCTCCTCCACCGTACATTGTAATTTCCTTATTTTCGATCAGAAAATTAAACGATGTAGGCTCTTCATAATTTCGATGAATTTTTTCCAACTTATATTTTAAGGTTAGATCTTTTATGTTAGAAAAATCAGTACTATTAAATGGAAAAACTCCCCTATTACACCCACCTAAAAAAAGCGCTTGTTTATTTTTCTCGTATAAATATGCTATTTTTTCGTCATCAGCATATACATGCGAGCTAATGAGCACTATAAATAACAATCTAAAAACACCAACAAAATTCATCATAGCTCAATTTATTTATTAAAAATAAAATACATAATTTTTTTAAAATCAAACCCACTAAATAAAATTAAAAAATCAATATCAACAAAAACCATTGCAAGAAAGTTTAAATAATTAAAAAATCAGAATAAAATTCCGCCTACAAAATTATTACTTCAAACATTAAAAATACAATTCCCCTGCACAAAAAAATATGAAAAAACCAAATATACGACATGCAATTCATTTAGAATAAATAAATTCATTCAAACTAGTTAAATAATGAAAATCACCTGCAATAATACTTGGCGATAGCACTCTAAGATCCATAACAACATAATATTTTAGCTCTGCATCATCTATAATTTTTTGATATTCTTCTAGCTTATCCATTTCATTTTTATCTAACTTGAAATGAATACTTTTTTTCATTTTCCCAGGTAATATTAGATTGTTTAATAAATCCTCATTTTTCTCTATCAAATTATATTTATTCAAACTAAATTTAAAAGATGCATTCAAACCATCCCTAATCACTAAATTTGATATTATTTTACTTCTTCTATTTTCATTACTCACCTCCCAATCATTAACCCCAGTGATTAATATATCTTGCCCAGATAAATTCTCAAATATCAATTCTAAAACATAATTAGATTCACTTTTTTTTATTTTAGTAATAATTTTAAATCCTATTTCCATTTTACTTTCACTGGAATTAATAAAATTTATTTTTTTTTCATTAAACCATTTTAAAACTTCCTGCCCATTACTGTCTTTTGAATTAAAAAGTATTGAAGAAACAGTATTCTCACCTGAAATTTCAAAAAATCTAAAATTTAGCTTCTTATCTTTACTACTTTTGACATCATATTTTTTATTAAGCAAGAAAATTTTTTTTCCATATTTGTCATAATCTTCAACCTCTTTTTCGGTTAAGCTTTTAACAATCAAACCGACTCCGTTTATTTTATTATTTTTACTACCTATTCTATCTACTGTAGAATTTTTCAAATAAAATTCTTTACCATTATTAGCCCAAAATTTTTCTATAAGAGGATTACCCCAATAATTTGGATATGTACTCGTGTAAAACTCTTGATTATTTTTCGCCATTGATACAGTACTCATAAATAAAATTGAAACCATTATAAATTTAAGATTTAACATCCCAATTAATCCCTGTTTCTTTTTCAAACCAATCTCGAATTTGATGCAGATAATATTCATGCATTTGTGGATTTTTAATTAAAGTTCCTTCACCCATTAAATTATTTTTTGAATTTCTTTTCCAAAAATCTGCAGGCTCTGCAATCTTAAGATCTATTTGATATGGTGGATTACTTGTAGCTAAAGTATATCTTTGATTTACTGCTCCCCCATAAGCAAAATACTCATCTGGCCAATTAAATAAATGACCAGATTCATGCGCATGTATATTATTCGACATCCAACTTGGCTCAAATTTCCAACATCCGAAGTCATATTGTTGAAAATCAGTTAATGAAGTTGAGTTTTCAATAAATTCATAAATTTGATAGTAATCAGTTACCTGTTTTTTCGATGCTTCGTATTCTGCTGTAGCATTTATAGACCAATTACTTGAATCCGCACGTGTACTTAATTTGTATATATTAACCTCATGACCATCTTGTGCTTCTACAACTTCCAACCAAACTGGAACTTTACACGTACATTTTGATTGAGCACAGTTTTTCGGATATAAATAAAAATTATTTTTATTTAAAATTTTCTCAATTTCAGATTTAGCTTTATTAAAGTCAAACCAATCTTTATATGGAATTTCTATATCCTCAAAAGAAAACATGGAATTTTGCAAATCTAAGCTAGAATCATATGGTAATTCTACTTCTATACCACTTTTATTAGTAACTATCTGGTTATTATTGTCAACTAAGACACGCTTTTTTCCTTTAAAAGATATCTTTGTTGTTACTGTTAAGAGGTTTTTAAGTGGATCAAACTTAATATCAAATGGTTGGCTTATCTCTGAATAATCATAAAATTTGACTTTATACCTCTTTGAATTTTCATAATAGTCAACATAACCATCTTCTAAAGTTTCATTTTTTTCTATACCTATTGATATTAAATTTCCGTTTTCATCCGTATCTACAATTTTCCCAGAAAGAGCTTCTGGTAGATAATCAACTATACTAATTGGTTTTAATAAAGATGAACAACTATTTCCATGTAATGCTGAATCATTCAACGCCGTGGATGACTCAGCATTAGATATATATTCGGTATTTGAATTTGATTGTTTTAACCTTATAGGACATTCGCTCACTGAATTTTCTTTGATTTTCAGTGCAGGTAAATTTACATTCAAAGTGGGAATCTTGTTCCCTCCCACAAACTTATGCTGCCCTGCCTTCACCTCAAACTTACCAGCCGTAGTAGGCAATACACCCGCACTACTAATCTCAATCTGACTACCACCAGCAACTAAAACAATTTTTTTGCTCGCTTTGATTTCAACTTTATCTTCTGTGGAAATAATTTGAATACCTTTTCGGGCAATCAGATCTGCCCCATCTCCTTGGGCTTGGATTTCAACTTTGCCTTTGCCTGCATAAGCTCGTAAGCCTTCTTGTGCTGCAAATAGACTGATCTTGCTTTGTGCATGGGCAATTAAGGATTTTTGACTGCTGAGGTTGATGCTATCCCCTGCACTTTGGCTGATCTGTCCATCTGCTGAAAGATGAACATCTTCCTGACTACTTACAGCAATTGAGTTTGGTGCAGATAAAATCATTAAGGCTTGTTTAAAGGCATCAGCTTTTTCTTTACTGCCTTTTTCGATTTGCCGAAGGAAGTTTTTTAAATTATCCAAGACTTCAAGTGGGTCAGTTTGTTGATTTTTCGCCACTTCACTTAAAGCTTTACTGCTGTTTAAGTTGGCTTCGATTTGATCTTTTGCAGCTTGTGCGTCGAGGTGCATTGCTGCTGCTTGTTGTTGTGGGTGTGTACTAACCAATAACCCTTGACCTGCACGCACCGCGCCCCATTGGTCGGTTCTCAGTTCAAAACCTTCGCCTCTTCCCTCACTTTCTGCGGTTTCTTTGGGATGACTGAGGTTCCCTAGGTTGAGCTGAGTGGCGCCATGGGTACTTTGTAATTGTGTTGAGATTTGTCCAGTCGTGTCATCAAAGCGTAGTTGTCCAAAGCCTTCACCTTGGACTTCCTTACTTTTTATTCCCGCTAGTTTTTTTGTGTCTGGCAGTTTGCCTTTACTATCAAATTGGGTCGGACTGCGCTGTGCTTCATGTATACGTCCCACCACAAATGGTCGGTCGATATTACCGTCAAAGAAATCGATGACCACGATTTCATTAATGCGTGGCAAGAAGCGTGCGCCATAGCCTTCACCGGCCCATGGAGTCAGTACATCTACCCATGCAGAGTCCGTGTCATTGTCATTGCTGCCTGCACCGCCATCATGGCTGTGGTCATCTCCACGGGTAAATAAGAAGCGGACTTTGATTCGTCCCCATTCATCGACATGTATTTCTTCACCACTTGGCCCGACAACTTTAGCGCGTTGCGGATGGGTGCTTGGACGGTGTTCGAGTGGATTATATGCAGGAACGGTCGCAATATTGCGGCGTTGCAATGTGAGCTGATTGGCCTGACGCTCGGCCTGTTCATGGATCGGTTTAATGTTCCAGTGGCTTTGTTCAATCAGTTGATTGACTTGTTCAGTAAGGTCTTTGGGTAAGTTATTTTGGTTATAGAATTTCTTTTCTGTGATTAAAAATTGTTTGTCTGCACCACTATGTTGATCAATTTCAGGGTGTTCATTCAGTTCAAACCAATAACCCACTTGGGTATCACGCACGGTCGATTGTGCATTGAATTTTTTTGATTGTAGCTCGTGATAGCGCGTTAGGTTTTGATTCAGTTTTTCAATTTGGCTATTGGATGAAGCGGTAGCTTGGTCTTCGCCTTTTAAGTCTTGCATCCATGCAGGGCTGACATGCCATGCTTGTTCCAAACTTAAACTGGCATTGTCTTGGCTTTGGCTATGCTGATGTTTGCTTTGAACTGAACCTGCGCCTTCTTCTTGGCTGAGTCCATCGGCTTGCCAGCGCTGTACGTGGACCGCAGTCGGCTGAATGCTGCGTTCACCGATCAAGCTGGTGATGCTATCTTGTTTTTCAGTGGCACTAGAGCGATGAAAGCGGATACTACGACGGCTGAGTGCTTGATATTGGCTATTGTCATCAATCAGGCGGAGTTTTTGTTTTTCAATTGGCGCTGAGGAATGTGACACTTTCAGCTGAGCTTCATCGATGAGCCAATTAATGCCTTCACTGCGCCAAAGTCGCGTTAAAAAATCATAATCGCTTTCATTCGACTGCATGATGAAAGGTCGTACATCATAGTTTTGGCTTAAACCGCTTAAATCAAGCATTAGACTGGATGCAAAGAGTGGGCTTTTGCTTTGCCATTCTTTAAAGAGAGTTTCACTGACATCGCGCACCGATTTGTTCATAAACACGCGGCTGTTGCGGCGCTTATGCCACAGTGAAGTTGCGTCTTCTAAACTGAGTTTATATAGGGTGAGTGAACCATCACTCTGCCCTTGGGCCGCCTCTGTAATAATACCCGTGGTACGGAAGAGTTCGCCCTGATCTGTCACTTGATCAACAGCAACTTGTACACCAATAAATTGTTTCAGCGGAATCAATGCATTGGTGGATAAGCAAATCAGGGTCGCTTGCAGGCCTTGGTTTAAGACATGCTCCCCATCAATACGTTGAATAAAAAGCTCGTCATTCAAAGCAGGATTGGAAAATTGCGCATGTATGGCACGCTTTTGAGCGGATAAGCCTAATTTTTCAAGTATAAGAGCAATCGAATTTAACATTTTAAAAGTCTGTTTTTTAAACTTTGTATAATTATGCAGCGAATGATATAGGCTAGCCATCAGACTTGACCAGCCTATTTTATTAATAAAAATGTAACATCTTAATAATTATTATTTTTTTACAATCTCTTAAATTAACCTTTCTGAACCAAATAATGGAATTCTTTATTTCCATTTTCATCAAGACATTCTTCTTGAAGCAAAAGCTCATGACCTAAATGCATACAAAATTTCGGAATATCCCAAGAGGTCGAATTATCTGTTGCAAAAACCTCAACAATATCGCCCGATTTTGATTTACGAATGGCTTGATGCAACATCATCACAGGCTCAGGGCAACGTAAGCCACGGGTGTTTAATTGAATTGATGGGGACACAGAAGGCTCAGACATTAGAAAACTCAGTATTAAAATCTAGGGCTATTTTAGCATAATCCTGACGACCGAATGTTAGCTTGAAAAATGCAGATGATAACGTCTTAAAATGACTTCATCGCTCATCATCTAGATCAACATTAACAATAGACAACTGTATTTTCTACGGTATGATAAAATCATCATTTATTAGATATTAAGAGTCTTTAGGAAAGATCATGCAAGAGGAATCCGGCCCGTCGTGGGGCATGCGCGGCTTACGTAAATGGCTGGGCACTGCACCAGAAACCCGTGACGAACTGTTGAAATTGGTACAAGATTCACGTCGCTTCTTAGAACCCGATACAGTTGCCATGCTCGAAGGGGTACTCGACTTACCTGCAACTAAAATCCGCGAGGTCATGACCCCCCGTACTGCGATGATCAGCTTACAAGAAGATGATGAGCTATTAGATATTTTGCATGTACTTGTTGAATCTGCACACTCACGTTTCCCAGTCTTTTCCTCAGACCAGCCAGACAATGTTGTCGGTATTTTGTTGGCCAAAGATTTGTTGCCATTTTTGACAGAACCGACCACCAAAGTCGATATTCGTGCATTAATGCGTCAACCCTTATTTGTACCCGAGAGCGCGCGTTCTGACCAAGTTTTACGTATGTTAAAAAATACCCAAACCCATATCGCTGTTGTGATTGATGAATATGGCACAACTTCAGGCTTAGTCACTTTAGAGGACATTCTTGAAGAAATTGTGGGTGAAATTGAAGATGAACACGACAAAGTCGATGAAGAAGCTCAATTTATCATTCCAGATGAAGACCCGTTAAGTGCAAATACATGGTTGGTTCAAGCACTTACACCAATTGAACACTTTAACAATCTTTTAGATGCTGATTTTTCAGATGATGAAGTAGAAACTGTGGGCGGCTTACTGCTACAAGAAATGGGCTTGGTCAGTGATTTACAAGGTCAAGTGATTGAACTTGAAAACTGGGAATTTACCATTTTGGAGGCAGATGCACGTACTATTCATCTGATCCGAGCTGTCCGTAAATGAGAACCTACTTTGATAAGCTGCTAAACCACTCAGAACAAAAAAAACAGCTACCTTTCATCTATCCTTTGCTGATTGCATTATTTTCAGGTGCCATCTTCAGCTTGTCGCTGGCACCTTATCATTATTGGTGGTTGGCAATTTTATCTCCAGCCCTGCTGTATGCTTGCTTAAGTCAGCGTGCCCCTAAACAATCGTTTTTCATTGGTCTAGCTTATGGCTTTGGCTTATGGTTTGTCGGGGCTTTTTGGCTGTATACCTCGATCCATGTCTATGGTGATACCAATTCAGCACTCAGTGTTTTGATGATTGCCATTATGGCGATTGTGATGGGCCTGTTTACCGCAGTTCAGAGTTGGCTCTACCGCCGCTTCTTTCCAGAAACACCTCTGACCTTTGCGCCACTGTGGGTGTTTTTCGAATGGAGTAAAACTTGGGTCTTTACCGGTTTTCCATGGCTGTTTGCAGGTTATACCTTTACTGAACGATTCCTCGATGGCTATGCGCCATTATTCGGGATCTTTGGGGTATCTTTTGCGGTCATTGTATTGGCCTGTGCCTTGGTTGAAATCCTACGTAAACGCATCTTTTGGATTGTTCCCTCTGTCCTTGTTTTGCTCGGTGCATGGGGTGCAGCACAACTGCAATTTGTTCAGCCTAAAAATGAAAAACCGCTGAGTGTTTCCTTAATTCAAGGCAATATTCCACAAGATTTAAAATGGTTAACAGAATACCAAGCTCAAACCTTAATGAAATATGCGTCATTAAGTCGGACCGAATGGGGGCGTGATGTCATTGTTTGGCCAGAATCCTCCATTCCAATGTTCCAAACCGATATTGAGCCGTTTTTAGATGCGATGAAAGTCCAAGCCAATAAAACAGGCACGGCTTGGGTGACAGGTATTCCCTATTGGGACTTGACAGAATCACAGCAAAACCAACACCCTATGTATTACAACACCATCATGGCAACTGGTGATGAATCTTCAGGTCTATACAAGAAGCAACGTCTAGTCCCCTTTGGTGAATACATTCCGCTTTCAGGGATGTTAAGTTGGGTACTGCCAGCCTTACAAAATGACCCGTCGATGAGTGGTTTTTCACGTGGTGCAAACAACCAAAAACCTTTGAATGTTAAAGGTCATGATTTAGGTGCGGCGATTTGCTATGAAGTGGCTTATCCCAACTTAACGCGCCGTAATGCCAGTCAAAGTGACTATCTCGTGACCATTTCCAATGACGCGTGGTTTACTGGAACAGCGAGCCCGCATCAGCACCTACAAATGGTTCAAATGCGTGCCAAAGAAAATGGCCGTTGGTTTATCCGTGCAACCAATACAGGGATTACCGCCTTTATTGATCATAATGGCCACATTGTGAAACAGGCACCGATGGATAAAGATGCAGTACTGCGTGGTGATTTACCTGCCATGCAAGGCGAAACACTTTACACTCGCTTAAGTGATTGGCCTGTGTTGATTTTCTCATTCTTGTTATTGGTTCTCGGTTGGATTTATCGCCCGCGTAAAGTTGATATTTCTTTTAAATCACGCCGTTGATTCCGCTACAAAAGATCAAAAAACCGAGCCAAAGCTCGGTTTTTTATTGATAAACTTTCAGGGTGCCAGTTCACCCTACTTTTTCAAAGTAACTTGGTGCCTAGGGGAATCTCTGCATCAGGCACACAAAGAGCAACATGCCCCTCTGCATTATGAAAACCTGTGACCAAACACTCTGACTGGATCGGACCAATTTGTTTTTTTGGAAAATTCACGACGGCAACGACCAATTTTCCCAATAGATTTTCCGGCTGATATAGTTGTGTAATTTGTGCACTGGACTTTTTAATGCCCAGTTCCTCTCCAAAATCCACATAAAGAATGTACGCAGGTTTACGTGCTTGCTCAAAGACTTCCGCCTGTACAATTTTCCCCACACGTAATTCAACTTTCAAAAAATCTTGCCAATCGATCTGTTGCATCTTTTCCTCTTGCTTTTCTTTGTTGTACTTCATCTGACTATCTATGCATTATAAAAATTTCATTCAGGCTGACGATATGTGAAGCAGACATTCGATGCGTCAAAACGGACAAAGCAAGGTCTTCTTAGAAAACGTATCAAATTGATGTACGCTTTGATGTAGGCTAACTGTTCATTTGCACGGGACATAAAAAAACTGGAGCAAGCTCCAGTTTGGAAGGTTTGATTGTGGTTTATAACTTCGTTACTAAATAGGAAAGCATGGCAGCTAAAGACACCATTGGAATATATCGATAAAGACGAACAACCATTTGTTCGATGGCAGATGCATGTTCTTGTTTTAAATTTGCCACAGTCGCTTTTAATGCAGACCAAAAACTTAAAGCCAGTAATGAACTCATTAAGCTCATGGCAAAGAAGCCCACCATAATTTGGCTACTGCCCTCAGTGCTTTGCCATAAATACACAATGCCTTGACTGATCGGCAGAATACTTAAAATCAAAAGAACAGATTTCAGCATAGACCAATGAAATTGGTTAATTTCATCCGTTAATAATAATGCTTTCATACTATCCTCCATGGCTAAAAAAGTACCATAAAAGATATTATGCTCGGTTTTATTTAAATGAAAAGCCTATATTTATTCATATTTTACGATTATTGTAATCAATAAAATTGGGAATAATTCTTATTATAAATATCACATATTTTATATTATGTTATTTAAAGTAAATTCAACAACTTAATATTAATTTTATAATTAAGATTTATTATCACTTCACTCAATATTGAAACATCCTATTAAGTGAAGTGATTAATTCCATTAAAACTGAATTTATAATTATTCTCAGTTAGTGTTTATAGTAAATATCGGCATCATTTTCTTCACCGCCAGACTGACCATCCGCACCAAATGAATAAAGATCATAAGGACGGCCTTCAGAACCGGGAATCACATATTGAATGTCATTGTCCCAACTGTCTTTTGGATATTGCCCATTTAAGTATCCATCTGGTAACCAATTTTTTGCAGATTCTGGCTTAGTGATTAAGGCATTTAAACCACCATCTTGCATCGATGGATATTTACCATTATCAATTTTGTATTGCTTTAGTGCACCTGCCACAGTTTTTAAGGTAATCGCCGTAGTATCGACTTTGGCTTTTTCACCACGGCCCATCACGTTCGGTACAATCAGCGCAGCCAAAACACCTAAAATGACAATGACCACCATCACTTCAATTAAAGTAAAACCTTGTTGCTTCATATTTTTTGTCTTCACTTGCATGTTACAAATCTCTGTTCACATCATTGTTCGAATGTCTTAAATCATATTATTCATATTCACGATTGGCAGCATCACAGCAATCACGATCACCAGTACAATGCTCGCCATAAATACCAACATCAGCGGTTCAAGCAACGCCAATAAAGTTGAAATTAAAGTCGTCACTTCTCGGTCTTGCATCGTCGACGCACGTTCTAGCATCCGATCTAATTCGCCTGAACTTTCACCACTTTTGATCATTTGTACCATCATCGGTGGGAAATAACCACTTCGCTCAAGCTGTGTTGCTAAATTACCACCTTCTGTTACTTTCTCTGCCGCAAGGTTGACCGAATCTCGAATCACCCAATTATTACTGACCGCTGCGCCAATTTTTAAAGCATCGACCAAAGGCACGCCAGACTTGGTTAAAATCGACAAGGTACTGGCAAAACGAGCGGCATTAATGCCTTTAGACAGTTTGGAAAATAATGGTAATTTCAAGGTCAATCGGTCAAAGGCATAATGTCCCGCCGCTGTTCTGAGGAATCGAACCAAGAGAAAAATCGAAACTACGCTACCGACCAATAAAAATGGCCAGGCCATTCGAATAAAATCACTGGCTTTCATTAAAGCGACCGTTATCCACGGCAAGGCATCTTTGCTTTGGTCAAAGGTTTTGACAATATCTGGGACCACATAGGTCATGAGTCCCATCACAATACCGAAAGACATTAACATCAGGATGATGGGATAAATCATCGCACCCTGCACTTTTTTTTGCATGGCGAAGCGGTTTTCGGTGTAATCAGCAAGTTGGTCGAGAATGAGATCGAGATGACCTGAACGCTCACCTGCTGCAATCGTGGCAATATACAGTTCAGGAAAGCGTCCCGCTTGTTGTAGTGCGTTGGCTAAAGAATGCCCTTCCAAAACTTTAGAACGCACCGACATCAACAGGTTTTGTACATGGGCTTTTTCGTTTTGTTTTCCCACAGCACGAATCGCTTCTTCTAATGGAATCGCAGCGGCAACCAAAACTGAAAGTTGGCGAGTCAATAAAGCCAAGTCATAGGCATTCAGCCCTTTTTGAAACCAGCGCTGCTGCGCGTGTTTGTCTTTTTGCTCTATCGGATCGACAGCAACTGGAATGAGTGACTGATCTCTGAGCTGTTGACGAATTTGACGCGCAGAATCACCCTCAAGTACACCCTTCTGCTGCTTCCCTGAAGCGTCTATGGCAGTAAACTGATATGCAGGCATTGTAATGCTCTAATTTTCCAAAATTTCTATCAGCGCAGTTGCGTCTGACCATCAAAATCATTCATATTCTTAGATATAAAATATGAGCTCACTCTAACACAACTCCTTTACGATCACGACGAAATTTAATCAGGAACTTATCCACGTTTTATGGCAAATTCAGCGAGCATTGCAACACCTATTTACCGCGTTCGAGTCGCCGTTCCGGTATATTTATACGACTGCTTCGATTACAGCTTAAACCAAGAGCAATACCAACAAGCTGAAGTAGGTGCACGCGTTGCTGTATCTTTTGGTCGGCAAAATTTGACCGGTATCATCGTGGAAAAAATTGCTCCCGATGCACCACTCGATTCAAGATTTAAACTCAAGGCCATTACCGAACTTCTTGATGATCGTGCCATTTTAGATGAGAAAGTTTTAAATTTATTGACATGGTCTGCACAGTATTACCAATTTCCGATTGGTGAAGTGATGCAAAGTGCCCTTCCGACGCTGTTACGCCAAGGAAAGCCCTATAATTTATTGGCACGGACATGGAATCTGATTGACCATAATGCTGAAGCCAAAATTAAACGTTCAGAGCGTCAACAAGAGGCGTATAAAATACTAAAATTACATCCCACAGGCACAGGTGAAAATCTTTTAAATTTGTCAGGTGTGGAAACCGCGACACTCAAAGCATTAGAGAAAAAAGGCATCTGCCAATGTGTCTTGGCGGAACAGGACTTTAGCCCGATGCCCATGAGCATGGCGCAAATGCCACTCACTGCAAATCCTGAGCAAAAGAAAGCCATTGATCGGGTGTTAAAGGCGCGTAATCAATATCAGGCATTTTTACTTGATGGTCTGACCGGCAGCGGTAAAACCGAAGTCTATTTACAAATCATGCAAGAGGTTCTTAAGCAAGGCAAACAGGTCTTGGTTTTGGTACCTGAAATTGGACTCACCCCACAGACCATTAGCCGTTTCCAATCACGTTTTCATTGCAATATTGCTCTACTACATTCGGGTTTGAACGATTCAAAACGTATGCAAGCTTGGCAAGCTGCGCAAACGGGCAAGGCGTCAATTATCTTAGGCACGCGTTCTGCAATTTATACCCCACTGCCGAATCTAGGTTTAATTGTGATTGATGAAGAGCATGATCTGTCCTTTAAACAACAAGAAGGCTTTCGCTATCACGCTCGGGATGTCGCACTTTACCGTGGGCATCTGGAACAATGCCCTGTAATTTTAGGTTCTGCCACGCCTAGTATCGAGTGCTATGCACTGGCGAAACAAGGCAAAATGACCGTACTGGAATTGAACCAACGTGCGGGCACCGCGGTCATGCCGAAAATGCACATCCTTGATTTGAAAGTGGCACAGAAACAGCATGGAATCAGCCAACTTTTGATTGGTGAAATCCGTAAACGGCTTGAAAAAAAAGAGCAAGTATTGGTGTTTTTAAACCGCCGGGGTTATGCACCTGTACTGATTTGTGAAAGTTGTGCATGGCAAGCTAAATGCCCACATTGCGATGCCAATTTCACGGTACACCGCACACCCTATCAACACCTACATTGTCACCACTGCGGCACCATTCACCGTATGCCAGAGCATTGTCCACAGTGTAATCACCAAGAACTGAAATCCGTGGGTATGGGTACAGCGAAGGTTGAAGAAAGCCTAAATGAGCTATTTCCGCAGCATGACGTTATACGGGTCGATCGTGATTCCACCAGTCGGGTCGGCAGTTGGCAAAAAATCTATGACAAGATTCAAAAAAGCGAACCTGCCATTTTACTCGGTACACAAATGCTGGCCAAAGGACATCATTTCCCTTACGTCACCTTGGTGGCGATTTTAGATATCGATTCAGGTCTACTGAGTGTGGACTTCCGTGCCATCGAGCGTACTGCACAGCTCATTGTACAAGTCACTGGGCGTGCCGGCCGTGGTGAACGTAAAGGCGATGTGTTTTTACAAACCCTAAGACCCGACCATCCGCTTTTGAATATCTTGGTCAATGAGGACTATCGAAAATTTGCCAAAGAAACCATGAAAGAACGGGAAATGGCACAAATGCCACCGTTTCGCTATGCCGCATTGGTGCGCTGTGAGTCCAAAAACCAAGAACTCAATACTGAATTTTTACAGCAACATGCCCAATTGCTGCGTCAGGACTCTGCTGGAATTATTGACATTTGGGGGCCGATTCCTGCCCCGATGGAGCGCAAAGCGGGACGTTATCAATCCCACATGGTTTTACTGTCTACAGATCGTGCGCGCTTACATTATTATCTGCGTTATTGGTGGCAAAACATCTTGCATAACAAGCCATCAAATATGAAATTGAGCCTCGATATAGACCCACAGGAACTCAGTTAAACGCGTACAATTCAGTCTGAAAATATCAGTCATACTGAATTGCAACTTTCGACCAAAAACACAACTCTAGGACGAGTAAATGTCACTACTGTTACAGATCACAATTTTCCTTGGCGCATCCTTATTGCTTGTCCCTTTGCTCAAGCGCTTTGGTATTGCAACGGTATTGGGATATCTGTTCACTGGTATTTTGCTCGGCCCCGATGTCTTTAACATTGCCGGTGATCCCCAAGCGATCCAAGATCTCGCTGAGTTTGGCGTGATCTTACTGATGTTCCTGATCGGCCTCGAACTCCGTCCACAGCGTCTATGGAGTATGCGTAGTTCTATTTTCGGCATGGGGAGTTTACAAGTCGGTCTGACCGGTCTGCTTTTAGCGCTAGGCAGTTTTTTTGCATTACAACAAGGCATTGCAGCCAGTATCGTTATCGGTTTCGCTCTGGCACTCTCCTCTACTGCCTTTGTCTTGCAGATGCTGAGTGAAAAACAGCAATTAAACACCACCTATGGGCAACAATCCTTTTCGATTTTGCTGTTTCAAGATATGGCCGCAATTCCCCTGATTGCAGTCATCCCCCTGCTCGCAGGAACAGAATCATCACATCACGGAATCGCCTATTTCGCTGCAATCATTGCAACTTTTTCAGGCTTATTTTTATTTAGTCGATACTTAATGCGGCCTTTTTTCCGTTTCGTCGCGAAAAGTGGCGCGCATGAACTGATCACTGCTGTTGGCTTATTTATTGTGCTGGGTGTCGTGGTGTTGATGGATGTACTGGGCATCAGTACCACACTCGGAGCATTTCTGACGGGCGTGCTATTGGCAGACTCGGAATTCCGCCATGAACTCGAAGCAAGTATTGCTCCATTTAAAGGGCTTTTACTTGGTCTGTTCTTTATGACCGTGGGCATGACCACGGAACTGTCATTATTCGTTGAAATGCCATGGTTCATTATCGGTGGTGCGTTGGCACTGATGCTCATCAAAATGGCTTCACTTACCGCGATTGCGCGTTATCTTAAAAATTCATGGCGCAACAGTATTTTACTGGCGACCTGTTTGGCTCAAGGCGGTGAATTTGCCTTTGTAGTCTTTAGTGTGGCGAAAAGTGAAAATGTCGTACAGCAAGCCATTTTGGAGCCATTAACCCTCATCGTCACTTTGTCGATGGTGTTGACCCCTATGTTGTACTGGTTAATACAATCACAAATTTTGCCGCGTTTTAATCCAAAAACCATCCCCGAATATGACGACATTCCGGATGAACATAATCCTGTGATTATTGCGGGCTTTGGACGTTTTGGACAAATCATTGCTCGTGTGGCGCATTTACAGCATTTGTCTTTTACCGCCATTGATAGCAACTTAGACAAAGTCGATTTCGTACGTAATTATGGTGGTCATCTATATTATGGCGATGCCACACAACCAGATATTTTACGCGCTGCGGGCATTGAACATGCCAAAGTGTTCGTCCTTGCCATAGATGATATTGAAGACTCGATGAACGTGGCGCGTCATATTCGCCTGAATTACCCTCAGTTAAAATTATTGGTCCGTGCGCGTGACCGTCATCAGGTGCATCTGCTGCGTGATTTGGGGATTGAGCATATTTGGCGTGAAACCTATTTATCGTCTTTAGGAATGGCCTATCACATGCTGTGCGACTTAGGCATCAGCGATGAAGATGCCTATAAAAGTATCGAATTGTTCCGTGATTATGATGAAAAACTGCTGACTCAACAGCAGCAAATCTATACCGATGAACAAAAAATTTATGAAACGCATCGTAACGCTTTAGCTGAACTGGAACATTTGTTTGAAAGCGATGCGCAAGCCCTTGAAAAACCTACAGGTGTTGATTTACAACGCAGTCTACAACGTCATCGTATTGATGTCACAAGAGATGATAATGAATGACTTGTGTTTTACAATATCGTCACCATTAAAGCAGGGTTATGGAGAATTTTATGTCAGATTTACGCCAACGCTTTTTTATTGAAGATAGCCCTGTTCGTGGAGAAGTGGTTCATCTTGAAGAAGCTCTACAAACGATTCTTGCACAGCGTGACTATGCACCTGCTGTACAAATTCTCTTGGGTGAAATGCTCAGCGCGACTGCCTTGTTGGCCAGCACCTTAAAAATTAAAGGTCGTATTAGCTTACAAATTCAGGCTGCAGGCACTTTTAAATGGGCAATGGCGGAATGTAATCATCTCGGTGAAGTTCGCGCACTTGCAGATTATGAAGAAGACCCGCACTTTCAAACCGCTGAAGACAGCAGCACGGTACTCAAAGCCTTGGTAAACCCAGTACTTTTCATTAATATCGAGCCTGAATTTGGTGAGCGTTATCAAGGGATTGTACCTTTAGACAAACCGACTTTAGCGGGTTGCTTGATGCAATATTATGATCTATCTGCACAGATCCCGACACGCATCGTCTTAGCAAGCAGCAACAGCCGTTCAGGTGGTTTACTGATCCAGTTATTGCCGCGTAACAGCGAAGAAGAACAACGCCGAGTTGATGAAGATCTATGGCCACGTTTAACCATGCTGACCGAGACATTAAAAGCAGAAGAGTTAACGTCTTTATCTGCAAACGAAATTTTATATCGTTTATATAACGAAGAAGAAGTTCGTCTACCTGAAACTGAAGCCTTAAAATTTGGCTGCACATGTTCAAAAGAACGCTGTGCGACAGCACTTGAACAAATTGGTGTTGCTGCAGTTCGTGAAACTCTAGAGTTTCAAAACCCAATTGAAATGGACTGCCAATTCTGTAATACAAAATATACTTTTACGGCAGAAGAAGCTCTATCCCTTTTTGGTCAACACCTCAGCTAAATCATTGCATGATTAAAAGCCTAAATCTAAGCATCCCTCGGGGTGCTTTTTTGTTGTCCCCGCAAAATTTAGACCTACTACTTTCTTCCGCTTAGTCGAATGGTTGCGAACTTTAGAACCTCAATATGATCAGCTGTATTTGCGATCAATTTTTTTTAGAGTAGAATCGCGCCAGAAATAAAGTCAAAAAAACCAAAAAAGCTTTATTTTTTAATAGAAAAATAATGTAAAAAACTGGATAAAATATGAAACTCAAAACACTCGCTATTGCTTTAGCCATGTTCTGCTTTGGCCCAATGACAGCACATGCAGCAGACCTCGTCGGGACATGGAAAACCATAGATGACAAAACAGGCTATGCTCGTGCTGAAGTCCAAATCACCAAATTAAAAGACGGCAGCTATAGCGGTAAAATCACCAAAGTGCATGCCATCCCCAACCGCCCTGTCACCACGATTTGTGAAAAATGCGAAGGTAAACTCAAAAATGCCCCCTTAATTGGTTTACCGATATTCTCTGGCTTTAAACATAATGCAAAAGAGAATGCCTATACCGATGGCAAGGTGATCGACCCACTTTCAGGCAATACCTATCAAGGTAAAGGGCAATTGAATGCGCGCGGCAATGTCCTGACACTTCGAGGTTATGTTGGAACCACGCTTCTCGGCCGGACGGTATCTTGGATCCGCGTCAACTAAAGTCGCCATTTGGCTTTCATTGGCATGATGAACTCAACTCCAGACGAGTTCATCATGCCGATAATAATCTACTTTGAGATGAATTCCGACTATTTTACTAGTGCGTAGACGTTCAGCATAAACCTCATTTAGCGCCAACTCGTTCATGTTTTGGCTCAAAATATAAATACCAATTCTTAAAAAATCACTAGAATATTCATATTATTTCAGGCTACATTAAACCCATAATATTTTTATGCCTTTAAGTTTTAGGCATCCGCTTTTTGTGTAATGTGGGTAATTATATGGCTGTTAAATTCCTCCCTTCTATCCTGTTCGGCATGTTCTCCATCTGCAGTTTATCCTCTGCTTTTGCAGCGATTGACCCCTTAGTGGGGACATGGAAAACCATTGATGATCGAACAGGATATTCCCTTGCCGATGTGGTGATTCGCAAAGATAAGCATGACCTGTATTCGGCCACCATTATCCAAAGCCGAAGCGTACCCGGAACAGCAAATGTTTCGACATGCACGCAATGCACCGGTGCTCAGAAAAATAAACCCATGGTCGGTTTAACCACTTTAAGCGGCTTAAGCGCTGATCCAGAAAAGCCCAATGAATTTGTGGGTGGAGTGATGCTCGATCCCAAATCAGGCAAGCACTACAATGCACGCGCTCGTTTGATGAATAATGGCAAGCATTTGATCATCAATGGTCGTACTGAAGGCTCTGCAATTGGACGCAATGTCACTTGGGTCAAAAACTAAGCACGAGGCCTTTAAATCATTAAAGGCCTTTTTTAACTTAAAAATTAGAGTAAAAACTCCATATTAAAGCAGTGTTTTAAAAAAATCTGCCAAATACATCACAAACCATCACATTGATTTTGTAGGGCTTTATATATAAATTAGGCAACTTACTCTAAAAACACAATTCTGAATTTTCAGGGGATGAAATGAAAAAAATATATCAACAATTATTTGCCGGAATACTACTTAGCACTTTGTCAGGATTGTCAATCGCTGCGGAAACCGATCCGCTAGTGGGTAAGTGGAAAACTGTCGATGACCGCACCGGATATTCACGTGCAGACGTTGAAATTCGCAAAAAAGCCGATGGAAGCTATGAAGGCATCATTGTCACCACACGCAATGTCCCTGGCACTGAAAAAATGGGCGTCTGCTCGAACTGCCCAGGTGAATTGAAAAATAAACCTTTTATCGGCTTGCCATTTATTTGGGACTTTAAACAAGATCCAAAAAATCCACGTGAATTCCAAAACGGTAAAGTTCTGGACCCGATTGGTGGAAAAATCTATAAAGGCAAAGCAAGACTTAGTGCTTCAGGAAAACATTTAACTATACGTGGGTATGTTGGTGTATCTGTGATTGGTCGTAGTGTCACTTGGATAAAATATTAATTTTAAATGTGTTTTTAAAAGCCTCCTCGTGAGGCTTTTTTATTGTCATGTTTTGAAACAATATGCTGCAGTTTGCCCCTATGACAGTTTGATGAACCCTTCTATATTGATTAAAACATGATTAATATTTATACAGAGAGTATGCCAGACAATCACTATCAAACTTTAGGGATCGCCCGAGATGCTTCGGCAGATCAAATTAAAAAAGCCTATCGAAAATTGGCGCGTAAATATCACCCTGACGTCAGCAAAGAAGCTGATGCCGAAACGCGTATGCAAGCGATTAATGTTGCATACGACACTTTAAGTGATGCCGAAAAGAAAAAACAATACGATTTTGAACTCGATCATCCTCAAGGATTTGCTGGGTTTAATGCTGGCAACCAAGGTGGTTTTGACCAATCTCAGTTTTATCGCCAATCGACGACTGATGGTCAGCATGCGGACTTTAGTGGATTTGAAGACTTGTTTGGTCGTTTTGGGCAAGGCTTTGGTGGCGGTGACTATCAGTATCAACGTGCAAACCGCCAAACCAAGAGCTTCCGTGGTGAAGACCAACACGCCAGTTTAGAAGTGGATTTAGAAATCGCATTTCATGGTGCAACGCAGAATATCACCTTGCAGATTCCGAGCTTAAATGCCCATGGTGAGCCTGAAGTTCAACGTAAAACCCTACAAGTCAAAATTCCTGCAGGCATGAAATCAGGTCAACAAATTCGACTCTCGGGCCAAGGGCAAGCTGGCTATAACGGTGGAGCTGCTGGTAATTTATACATTGAAATTTTGTATAAACAAACCGAGCAAACCCGTGTAGAAGGTGCTGATATTTTCCAACAACTGAATATCAGTCCTTGGGAAGCAGCATTGGGTCAAAAAATTGCATTTACCAGTCCTGATGGCAAAACATTAGAGCTACAGATTCCTAAAAATGCGCGTACTGGACAGCAGCTACGATTAAAGGACAAAGGGATACCAAACAAAACACCCGGACAGCTTTACCTGGTTTTAAATATAGTGATACCAGCTGCACAAACAGAACAAGAGCAACAAGCTTATGCGGCTTTTGCTCAAGCTTTTCCGTCATTTAATCCACGACAGTCTTAAGGAGAGCACCATGACAACAATTCATTATCGTGAAATTGTCTGTGACGGATGTAAACAGACTGAAATCGTAGACGAAAAAAGTAGTTTTGATCTACAACACTTTGCCTCTGCCTGTGGGCAAAGTCCAGAATGGGTTCTGCAACTACTCGAATACGATATTCTGCCTAGCCGTTCAGAAGACAGGATTCATCAATTTTTTGGCGATGATATATCTCGCGCACGGCGTGCCTATCGGCTTCAACGAGATTTCGATGCCAGTTTTACTGCGGTCGCCATGATGCTCGACCTGATTGATGAAGTCCAACAACTACGTCGCCAAGTGAAACACCAACAGCTTCATTCGCACTAAATGTATTCGTGAACGCTCTGTCCTGCAGGGCGTTTTTCTTTTTTCTTGTAGAGGAAATGATCGACAACCATGAAAACACGAGATTGCAATAAAAAAGTCAAAAACATGTTTCCTGAGTACCGTGATTTGGTCACTCAGTTACGTGATGAAAATCCGCATTTTGCGCGGATCTTTGAAGAACATGATGAGTTGGATCGCGAAATCATTCAATTGGAATTAGATCCTGTTAATCACTACAACACGGATATTGAGACCATTAAGCGTAAGAAATTAAAGCTAAAAGATGAAATTTATCGCTTACTGAAAAGTAATGAAAATGATGATATATCTTGAGATATCGACTCGTATAGGGGATTTTTCATGATGCATGTCGTTCGCAGTACAACCCACGAGGCTACACAATTGAATTACTAAGACCATAAGGATCGGTCAAATCGCGTTGTACTGCAGATTTTTAAAAAACAATAAAATCATGACAAAGGATTCATCATGCAAATACATCATGTGCTATTTGGAGCATTACTCAGTTTCAGCGGTCTGTTGCATGCCAGTGATAAACGAGTATTTGAAAAACCATGGATGACCAAACAGGATATTCACGCGGTGATGTGACCATCGTCAAAAATGCCGACGGGACGTATAGTGGAACACTTACTGCAATACGCCCAATGCCGTACAAGCCCTTGGTCGAAGTGTGCTTAAAACGCAAAGGCAAACTCAAATATGCACCCTTGGTGAGTCTCGAAGTTATCAAAGGATTTAAAGCAGACCCATCCATCAGAGAAGCTAACGCGAACTATTTGAGTTTCGTCAGCTTCTCAATTTCTTTCATAGTTTTAACCGTACCTTTGACTGTGCCCTTCACCGTTTGTTTAATTGGTTCATAATCCATAAACCAAAACAAATTCATGTGTTGATCGCCATGTTGCTGTGCCAGCATATCAATCACACTTTTTTCGCCACGCCCCACCAAATGCCGTCGATAAAAATAATACAGCAGTAAAATCGTGGTAATCAACATGATACCAAGCATGATCCAAAAACCGGTTGGCGATTTGAGTCCGGGAATAAACTCAAAGTTCATACCGTATATACCAGTTAATAAGGTTAATGGTGCGAAAATCGCCGTAATAATCGCTAAAATACGCATATTTTCATTGGTTTGGTTGGCAACGGCTGAAAAATGCAGATCAATGGCGGCCTGCACGGCACTGCGTAATCGTGTGGTGTGTTTTTGAATGCGTTCGATATGGCTAGTTAAATCATCTACGCGAACCAGCATGATATCCTGCTTTTCACTGCGCTTTTTGCCTTTCAAATGCGGGTAATTATCCACAACTTCATCACGCAGTTCTTGCAAGGCTTCAATTTGCTCTTCACACAAGTTTTCCACTTGCTGAAAGGCCATATTTTCCTGCAACAGTTGATGCCACTTGGTAAAACGCCGATGCCCTTGCAGCAATTCTCGCTGCCAAAACTCGACACGGCGGGTCAAAGGAACACGTAAATCCAAGTATCCATCTACCATATTATTCAGTAAGCGCAATGCCAAATCTAAGGGTGTAATGGCTAATTTTCGTGGTTTATTTTGTTCATCAATCGGACGAGAAATTAAAGTTTCAATCCGTTGGATATAACTTTCAATGGCTTTGTTGCCTTTTTCGCGCACCGTGATCAGCACTTGGGGCGTGATCAAAAAACTGATCGGGGTGGTCGCCAAACCAAAGACCCGCTCATGCTTTTCAAGAGCTTCTGCACCTGCAACAATTTGGTCATCGGGTGTGACCATTTTTCTAAAAATTAATAAATCATAATCATCGAGTGTGTCAAAGGCACACGGATGCTCTAAATTTAAAATATCCCGCAGATGGTATTCATTGACCCGTAGATCTGATGCCTGAAAAATATCACTCTGCCACTGCTCTGGGCGGTTGACGACATCTTCACGGGTACAATCAATCCAAATAAACTCAGGCTCAAGTTCAGGATAATGCTCACATTGCACTTGGTCTTGCACATAGATATGCGCGGCTGTTGGATGCTGAAAAAAATAATAGGTTTGCATATCTCATTTATTATTGTGTTTACTTTTTCATGATGCCATAAAAAAAGCCTTGAGCAAGTCAAAGTTCATACTCTGACTGCACTCAAGGCTTTTTAGAATCCATTCACAGAGCCGAAACCCTGTGAATCAACAAACCATTAAGCTTGTTCGATGTCTTTCATGGTTAATTTGATACGACCGCGGTTGTCGACATCAGCAACTTGTACTTTGATCTCTTGACCTTCAGATAATACGTCTGAAACGTTCGCAATGCGTTCGTTAGAAATTTGAGAGATATGAAGTAAGCCATCAGTACCTGGAAGGATGTTTACAAACGCACCAAATTCAACGATACGAATCACTTTACCAGTGTAGATTGTACCTGGTTCGATTTCAGCAGTAAGCGCTTGGATTTTCGCAACAGCAGCTGAAGCAGCCGCTTTAGTTTCACCAAATACGCGAACTGTACCGTTATCTTCGATATCGATTGCTGCTTTAGTTTCTTCAGTGATCGCACGAATCGTTGCGCCACCTTTACCAATCACATCACGGATCTTATCAGGGTTGATGTTGATCACTTGGAATGTAGGCGCGTGCATAGAGATTTCAGGACGAGCGCGTGAAATCACTTGGTTCATTGCATTTAAGATGTGCATACGACCTGCATACGCTTGGTTCAATGCAACTTCCATGATCTCTTCAGTAATACCTTCGATCTTGATGTCCATTTGAAGTGCAGTAATACCGTTTGCAGAACCTGCTACTTTAAAGTCCATGTCGCCAAGGTGGTCTTCGTCACCCAAGATGTCAGAAAGAACTGCGAAACGCTCGCCTTCTTTGACTAGACCCATTGCGATACCCGCAACTGGCGCTTTAAGTGGAACACCTGCGTCCATAAGTGATAGAGAAGCACCACATACAGAAGCCATTGAAGATGAACCGTTAGATTCAGTGATGTCCGATACGATACGGATCACGTACGGGAAGCGGTCAGCTGCTGGAAGTACAGCTTGTACACCACGACGCGCTAAACGACCGTGACCGATTTCACGACGTTTAGGACCAGATTCACGACCAGTTTCACCTACAGAGTATGCAGGGAAGTTGTAGTGCAACATGAAGTTGTCAGTTTTCGTACCCGCTAATGTATCTACCATTAACGCATCACGTGTATTACCCAAAGTTGTTGTTACCAACGCCTGAGTTTCACCACGTGTGAATAATGCAGAACCGTGAGCACGGTCTAACACGCCAACTTGTACGTCAAGCGCACGAACTGTTTTAGTATCACGGCCATCAATACGTGGTTTACCTGACAAGATGTTGTCACGTACTGTACGGTATTTCAGGTCTTCGAATAATTCAGCTAAGTCGTCAGCGATACCGTCAACGTCTTCTTCTGGAACGAATTGAGCAACAGCTTCAGCTTGAAGCGCATCAAGTGCTGCATAACGATCGTGTTTAACAGCGATTGTGTATGCTTCAGAGATTTTCGCTTCAAACGCTTCTTTTAATTTTGCACGAAGGTCTTCGTTTTTCGCAGGTGCAGTCCAAGTAGACTCTGTTGCACCAGCAGCCGCAGCAAATTCTTTAATCGCTTGGATCGCGATTTGCATTTCGTCATGACCGAACAATACAGCGCCAAGCATTTGGTCTTCAGAAAGTTCTTTCGCTTCTGATTCAACCATCAATACTGCAGATTCTGTACCTGCAACCACAAGGTCAAGGTCAGATTCTTTAAGCTGTTCGTGGTTCGGGTTAAGGATGTATTCACCGTTGATTAAACCAACGCGCGCACCACCGATTGGACCACGGAAAGGCGTACCCGCAATTGCAAGTGCAGCAGATGTACCTAACATTGCAGCAATGTCAGCATCCATCGTTTTGTCAGAAGAAATCACAGTCGCAGTCACTTGGATTTCGTTGTAGTAACCTTCTGGGAACAACGGACGGATTGGACGGTCGATTAAGCGTGAAATAAGAGTTTCAGCTTCAGACGCGCGGCCTTCACGTTTACCGTAACCGCCCGGGATACGACCTGCAGCATATTGTTTTTCTTGGTAGTTAACAGTCAATGGGAAGAAGTCTTGACCTGCTTTAGCTGTTGGTTGAGCAACAACGGCAACAAGAACTTGTACACCACCCATAGTGATGATTACAGTGTTCGCTTGACGCGCAACACGACCTGTTTCTAGGACAACTTGATGCTGACCGTATTGGAATTCTTTACGAATAATATTAAACATCGACATGTTTTATTTTTTCCTGATTTTATTCTAGTGGAGACCCCTAAGGTTTGGCATTCACTCAACGCCCCAAACGCTGCAACATAAATGACAAAGCTTAGAAGCCGACCTCACTAGATATTAAAAACATTAATTAAAAATACTAATTTGAGACACAAAGAAGGAGCGAATCAACGCCCCTTCCCCATTATCCAACCAAGGTTGGATAGACTTTAGTTTTCAGTAATACAGCACTAAGCATGCAATAGTCCGAAAATAAAAGTTTAAATCGAATTAACGACGTAAACCTAAAGCAGCAATCAATGCGCTGTAACGAGTAGCGTCTTTACCTTTAAGGTAGTCAAGAAGCTTACGACGTTGGTTAACCATACGGATAAGACCGCGACGGCTATGGTGGTCGTGTTTGTGCTCTTTGAAGTGACCTTGTAAATCATTGATTTGAGCAGTTAAAAGAGCTACTTGAACTTCTGGTGAACCAGTGTCGTTTTCAGCGCGAGCGAATTTTGCAACGATCTCTGCGCGATCTGCGTTTGTTAAAGCCATTCGATTTCTCCGAGATGCTTATAAAGTTAACTTTTGATACGAATCAACTGATAAATCAGCTGACTGCCGTGCATCACTACAGCAAGTGCATTATATTAAGGGAAAATCGTCCCAATTGCAAAAAGAGATGGCCGACTTCGTCAGGTTTTCATGACGATAATAGCGCCTTTTTTTTCACATCGATTCCATTATAAATTTTTTATATGTTTCGATACTTTATGCGACACAAAACCGCATATTTCTAACATGTTGAATGCGATGTCATTGAATGAATTTTAAACTGATTTTTTGATATATTTTGCCACTCGATGTTTAGCATGCAAAACTCAAAATGGAATGATTAAAAAAAAGCCCGAGCTAGGCTCGGGCTTTTTTGCGCTGTAGTTTCTTCTTTTTTAGTTATTGTTTTATTATTTATTGTTTTATGTGGCGCTTTTCCGCGTCCTTATGTCAAACATTCCATGTTTTAACTTGCACTTCCTTATGTGGTAGATTTTGCCACAACGGCTATTAGATAAAAGTCGTATTTTTCGTATCTATATGTAAGCTTTTTCGTACATCAGTTAAGCTCTATTTCTTTTCTGTTACAGCGTATAGGCATTTCTTATTTTCCAGACATAAAAAAGCCCTGTAGTCTCTCCCAAAACTACAAGGCTTAGCGGCTGTAAGTTTCCTATTTCCTTACTTCACTGTAAGTTCGCTGTCTTTTGACGTTATTCTTATACTTTTGCGATTTTACTCAACCATCCGTGTTGAGTTCTTTTTCTGTGAAGTCATCTTCTCAAAAAGCTCTAAAAAGCTCTATGCGCAAATCTCCTGAATCGATGTAAGCCATTTCTTACAAAATACGGTACATTTTGCCTAGGCTTTACAAAGGTAGGTGATTGTTAATTTTTTCTAACAGACCACTAACTCGCGCTGTTCTTTTTATAAGCGCTTTTGCCAATGCATCTTTTGCAACAAGCAAACTCACCACTTTTTTGGCACGAGTGATGGCGGTATAAATCAGCTCTTTACTCATCATTTCGGTAGCATGATTTTCCAAAACTACCGCCGTATGGGTAAATTCAGAACCTTGAGACTTATGTATGGTCAAGGCATAGGCGGTTTCTATACTTTTAGGTAACCGTGTTGCCACCACCCATTTATCCAAACTTGGAAAATAAACCTCAAACTGCGACTTTTCCGTCATCGGTCGTTTTAAGCAAATCCCGATATCACCATTTGATAGTCCAAGTTGATAATCGTTATAGGTCATCATGACTGGACGACCGACATACCAATCCCCTTGTTTCAACACACCCAAGGTATTTAAGACCCGAAGTTCAATCTGCTGATTGAGTTCGTGTAAGCCTAATTTTCCATGTCGAATGGCCGATAGAATCCGATAATCATCAAAATAGCGAATCAATTGGGCTGACCAATTTGCATATTCAGCGGGTTGCTCTGGCCATTGTTTTAACCACGCCACATAGGGCTGAAAACCATACATCAGTTGATCATAATATTTTGCCCAATGTGCCGCACTGTTCGTAGCGTCGGGGAGATATTGCAACTGAATCACATCGCTCATATTCGGTGTCAGTTGAATCGGCTGAAGTTCGGATGCAGATACCACCTGATGTTCGAATTTCGCCAGAACTTCTGTGGTTGTTTGCTGTTGTTCTTGTTGTTGAATAAAACGGGCAAACTCACCAATGGCTGCACCCTGTACAAAGCGACGGCTGGTCTGTAAATGGGTGCGGTTGGCTTGTAAGGCATCCACATCCTGAAGATTAGCCAAAACTGCACCTACATCGACCGAAGCCAACTGTTCTGCATCCCCCAATAGAATCAGCTTACTGTTCTGAGGGATTGCCGCGAATAGCATCTGCGCCAAACTTAAGTCCAACATGGAGGCTTCATCGACCACAATGACGTCATAGGGTAAGCGTTGGCGCTCATTAAACCGCGGGATAGCGCGCGTCCCTAAACCCAATAGACGATGCAAAGTTACGGGTTTCAAATGTTTGTGAATAATCGAATAATGCTGCAATGCAGGATCTTTAAACGCTGCTTGTAAGGCTTCTTCCATTCGCTGCGCCGCTTTTCCTGTCGGCGCTGCCATCGCAATTCTTAAATTTGGATTTTGCTCATTCAACACGGCAATAATCCGAGCCAAGGTATAGGTTTTACCTGTCCCAGGCCCACCGGTAATGATATTAAAATTGTGCTGACACACCATGTGCAGTGCTTGGATCTGATGGGGATCGGTCAGTAAATCCTTTTCGATATTAAGCATCTGTGTTTGATTGAGATTTTGCTCTGTTTGCTGTTTTAAACGTGCAACTTGCTTGGCTAAAGCATTTTCTAATGCCCAATAGCGATAAAGATAAAGTCGCTGTGAATCAAAAATAAAAGGCGCAACAGGTGTTTTTTCAGCTTGCTCATGCTGAACCATCTGAGCCAAACATTGAATCTGCGCATCTTCGGCCAAAATACAACTATCGCCTTTTTCCACGGCTTGCATCAATTGTTGAATTAACTGATTTGCAGCAGGATGACTGGCCTGATTGGGTAAATAATGTTGGATTAAATAGTCAATCCAATCCGGCAAAACCGCATCTAAATCAGCTTTTTCTTGGGTATTTTGGGGAACTAAAACCTGTTTTTCTACAGTATTTTCTTGTCTCGCGTGCAAAGGCTGTGCTGATAAGGCTTTTTGATCATTTTCCACACAGTTATCCTCAAACTTATCCACAATGCAACTTATTGTTTCAGCGTGAATATTTTTATCTTTTTCGTGCTTTTTCACGTTTTAGCCACAACCTTTTCGCTCAATATTGCATCGAGGTTTTGAATGAATGTATCCGCCGGCTTCCAGTGATATACTCCACGATCGGACTGTCCATCCATACCACGAAGATACAGATAACTCGCCCCACCCAAATGCTGCGTCATGTCATAGTCTTTCATCACGGCTTTCAAATAACGATGTAGGGCCACCAAATATAAAGCCGCCTGCAACCAGTAACTAGAATGACTCATACTTTCTCGAATATAGGCATGATCATAATGTGCGGTCTGATCGCCTAAGAAATTACTTTTATAATCGGCAATGTGATAGCGCTGACCATCAAAATACACCAAGTCAATCGACCCCGTCAGATAGCGTGCTGTAAACACATCATTCAAATCTTGTATTTGTAAATCTGGCTCTTTTAGGCTTTCAAATAGCATGCGTATTTTACGTATCGCCAATGCACGATCCGCCATACTTAAATGAAAGTCCATTTCTGAACGGTATTCACCATCGTTTAACTGATGCAGGCTAAAACCATCATGCAACGGTGTATGAATGATTTGACTGTACCATTCCTGCATTTCTTCAATCAGTTCAGCTTCATCTTGTTCAGGGTTAGCCGTTTGCCCAAACTGCTTCATCAAATTTTGCAATATTTGCGGCGAATCAAACTCAACATCACTGTGAAAGCGCGATGCGATGGCTTTGGCCAACTTATCTTCTGGAGTGCTAAATCGAACTTTTTCCATCAACTTGTGCAAGAAACTTCCGGGCTTGGTTCCCTTTGGAAAATGTCGTTTAATCCAGCTAATTTTCTCTGCAGTTTCTGCTTCAATGATTTCAATTTGTTCAACTTCATCGGCAGCACTGTCTTCTGGCTCGGTCATGACCGCTGCCAGTTGGTCACGTTGTATATGTGCCTTATGTGTCGTGCGCGTGAGCGCGGTAAAGCTGGTGGTTTCCCGTGGATAAAAATGGCTGTTGGGAATTTCTTCCGCGTCTAATACAACAGCTTCAACCTGAGTCTGGGTCAAAATCGGTGGTGCTGCACGCAGGACATCGGCATCCACACTTTCTGCATGTTGGAACAGATCAGGTGCGCTTCCACGCCAAAAAGTCAGTCCTGAACGCGCTTCTGCCATTTGTTTCTTTTCTACTTCATGATGACGTAGCACAGCATAGACACGATAACTGGCACGGGTCAACGCCACGTACCACAAGCGATGATGCTCTGCTTCATTGCGCGCATCATTTTGTTGAATATCATCTTCGGGTAAGTCCGAAGACTTCACGGCAATCACACGCTCTAACCCAAGGCTTTTTTGCTGATTGTCTTTAAGGGAAAAATTCAAATTGCCTTTTTCACTTAAGCCTGCATTTGCTCCCAATAAAAATACACAACCAAACTCTAAGCCTTTGGATGCATGGATCGTCATCAATTGCACCCCCAATTGCCCAGTCAATTTTCGCTCTTGGGTGCTTTCATTATTGATGCCTAAATTGATTTGGCGAATAAACCATTGATAAAGCTTATGTGCACCTGTGTAATGTTCACTTTGCTGACTTAATAATTCTGCGATATGGCGTAAATTCACCACTGTGCGTTCATTATCTCGACTTTGCCCAGCCACCAAACGCGTCCACACCTGAAAGACCGTCATGCAGCTATTCCACGCGCTGCGGAATCCTTGCTCATTCCAAATTTGTCGGATCTGTTCGAGTTTTTCGATAATTTCGCTCAGTCCATCTGCCTGCTGTTCGAGTGCGACCAGTTGTTTCAGATCAAAACCCAATAAACGGCTCAGCAGCGCACGTTTCACCTTGGCTTCTTGATAAGGATTTAAAATCGCCGTCAGCAAAGCGGCAACATCTTGTGCGACGGAACTTTTATAGACACTGTCCCGAGAGGCTTTATAACAAGGAACGCCCAGCTGCAATAAACATTGTTGCACTTGCTCTAAGTCGAAATGGTTTTGCCCCAAGACCGCAATATCGTTTGCTGTCAGTGCTCGCTGGATATTGTTGTCTTGAAAATATAAATGTCCTTGCTGAGCTTGGTTGAGTAATGACTGAATCTGCCAAGCTACTTGTTCAGCTTCATTGAGCGTTTCATCCAAAGCCAACCAACGCAGCGGTTGTGGATTGACTTGATCATGATCAATCAACGGAGGATGCTCACGCTCACCTGCTTGAATTGGGGTGTATTCAACATGCTCACCAAAATCCATTTGCCGATGAAACAAGGCATCCACCACTTCAACCAAATTTTTGACTGAACGATGGTTTTTGTTCAAGGTATAACAACGTCCACCCTTAGTTTGAATATCATGACGCGCTTTACGATAGGTCAGCATGTCACCGCCACGGAACCCATAAATCGCCTGTTTGGGGTCGCCGACCATAATCATACAACCCTGATGTAAGCGCTCCTTGACCCGCCAAATACTGGATAGCATGTCATCTTGATCTTGGTTGGTGTCTTGAAATTCATCGACTAAAATCAGTGGATATCTTGCCAAAACATGAGCGGCAAAACTGTCTTTCCCTGCTACTGAGCTTTGCTGTAAGGCTTCCGATAAGGTCCTAATTTGTTGTGAAAAGGTGGTTTCGCCAGCGTGGGACAACACTTGAGGTAAACGCTTTTTGACTTCCTGTGCCAAATAAAAGTTTAGAAATTGTTCTGCTTGATTGATATGTTCATAAGCATTGAGCACCGCTCGGAGTTGTTGAACAAAAGCATGTTGATAAAATTCTTTTGAGACATCTGGCTGCTCTTCAACGACTTTGTCTTTAAAGACACGTGGCTTAAATTCAGTTTTATTCGGATCATAAAATAATGAACGAATGGCTTTCATCGTCGGTTGTAACACGTCGGACTGAGTCAATACCCCTTGGCTACCCGAATCTTCAAAGTGCTGTAAAAACTCGGGAATGCGTGTATTAAAAGTGACAAAGAATGTCCCTTTATTAAAACGTCTAGCGTCGACAAGGTTCTTATAATGACTTTCGGCATCAAAACACGCTGCAAGCTCTACACGAGCGGTAGGCAGCATCTGCGCAAGCTGATGAATCATCGCCTCAAAATGCGCTAAGGCATTTTCAGGTAATTCAGGGACGCGTAAATCCACCGATGGGAAGTTTAGACTTTCCTTTACCACGCCCAGATAGTATTCAGGGCCTTTCAACTGATGATTTAATATCAAATATTCAATCAAATGCGCAGGCTGCTGCTGAATCCAATCTCTTAATAAATCATGAATAATACGTTCAATATGCAGGTCTTCATCATCACTGATTTGCACCTGTTCAATACGACCACTTTCAAAGGCAAATTCACGTAATAACTTTTGACTAAAGCTGTCTAAAGTTCCGACAAAGAGTTCTTCATATTGTTGTAAGACCACGTTCAGACGATTGTAGGCATAATCTAAATGATGCCCATGATCTTTCAACACCTGCTGATACAAAGGGTCACTCAAACTCTGCTGAAGTTCGGCCAACTCATTTTGAGGTGCCGCGAGCAGGCCATAAATAAAGTCACGGGTTTCTTCAATCCGCAGTCGTACCCGCGCTTTGAGTTCCGCTGTGGCTTTACGGGTGAAAGTGGTGGCAATGACCTGATTTGGCATATAGCGATCGAGAAAAATCCGCACCATTAGACTGGAAAGCGTATAGGTTTTCCCTGTACCCGCCGAGGCTTCAATCCAGTGCAGTCCGGTAAAGCTCATGTCTGCAATTGGGTTGGTGGACATTTTCATCGTTTGCTGTGGCATATTCATTTTTTCACCTCAGGCTTGATGACATTAAGTTTTTTTAGGCCGTCATCCGCCTCGGTATCCATCACATGATATAAACGTTCTGCATAATAACGACAGGACAATGCCAGAAGTTCATCTGCCGCTTGTTGCTGTAAAATAAAGCTCCAATCACGATGGTGGCTATTGGCTTCATTCGACTCCAACTCCACTCCACCAAAACTATGATTTTTCAGCCATTCCTCTTGAAGCTTTGCAAAATTATCAGGCATGAGTTGGCCTGTTTCATTTTCCACCCAAGTGCATTTTTCTTGGCGAATTAAGGCAGCAGGCAGCACCACAGGACGTTTTTGTGCATGTTTCCACATCGCCACCCATTCACTGAGCTGCAGCTTGGCTTGTGCAGAGCTTAATCCACAACAGACTATGCTTTTATCATTACAAATCACTTCACGACGATACGTCGCGCCCTCATCGCCTAAGTCTAAATAGCTCAACCACAATAGATATTCGAGCCAGGTTTGCGTCTGACGCTTAGGCTTTGCCCCAGACGCCATACAGCTTAACCAATGCATACTCTGAGAGTCTTCAGGCACGGTGATACTCAGTATCAAATGCGGTTCAAGCTGTAAGTTTTGTAAGGTGGTCGCGGTTACACGGCGTCCATCCAAACGCTCTAATAACTGTGCCTGCTCTTGCAAACTGAGCTTCCAAGTCGCTATTTGACTATGTCCCACAGGCAGTACATCTTGGAACAAGGCCATATCCGGTTCAGTTGGAGTCGTAGAGTTCTGATCCTCAGCTTGATGGACACGAGAGGCAGGTTGCACATAATGCTTTTGCAATAAGTCACGGACATGATATTGCTGTAAACGGTCGAGCAATAAAGGCTCTTGCTGTGGTAATTGGTCACCGGTATAGACACTGGCCACGCCAAGCGTTTTCAAATATGCACGGGCAGGAAACACCACATCTTTAATCCATTCCTGACCATCTAATACCCGTACTTCTTGCTCATCATGCACAGGATAATCACGGTTAATCCACGATTGGCGTTGTCCCGACTGATCTAAAATATGTTCCGCCACAGCAAACCATTGATCTTTATATCGTAAGTTTTTCGACTGCTGAAAACCCATCGGGTCAAAAGGCTGCAAAGGATAAATATGGTATAGCGGCTCGAGCTGCTGTGGAATGCGTAAGCCATCCAAATCCAGCATGGCATCATGGGGTTGGTTCAATTGCTGCGGCTGAATCATCCGTGCGAGGAACTGGCTAAATTCATATATCACAGAGGATGGCTCCCGACTTTCACCATCATTGACATCAAAGCCATTATAGAAAATCCACAAGGACTGTCGGGCAAATAACAAGGCATCTAGAAATGCACCTTTATCATCTTCCAAACGAGAGCGATCACCCAAAACCGGTTTAAACACATCCATCAAATCAAAAGGCACTTGCTGATCACGACGCGGAAATTTGCCGCTATCCATGTTCATTAACACCACCAATGAAAATGGGACTTGGCGGATTTTCCCCATGTCCGCAAAGGTCACTGATCCTGTCGGTTCGATCTGATCGGCAGAGCTATCGATGCCTTGTTGTATTTCTTTGAGCAGCAAAGATAATGGCAAATTAAAGCTATTGGGGAGCGACTCAACTTTATCACTTTGAGCATTGTGCAGACGTTGCGTCATCGCACGCATTACACTGCGAATGGTTTCAAATGCACGACCACTGGCCTCCACAAAAGGCTTCAAATCTGCGTCTAATTGTTGCAACCATGCTTTGACCGTCTGTGCGCTGAGATTTGGATTGAGCCAATCTCGACGCGCACTGATATCTCGGTAGATCTGAATTAAAGTTTGCACCAACTCAAAATCACTACTCAACACCCCTGCAAAACTTAACGTGTCCTCAAATACGGCATGTTGTGGAATCGCAATCCCTAAAGCCAAACGGTCTAATGCAAATTTAAAGGTATAACGATAATCTCGGTCTTGCTCGGACAAATAAGCCAACATGTGCTGTTCGTCTAAACCACGACGGAAACCGGCTTGAATCAGCAGTTCCATCATACGTTCCATTTGCACATGGTCGAGCTGATACAGTTCTTGCACCGCATTCAAATTCAGCCAATCATGAAAATCTTCTGCGGTAAAACGACCTTGACTAATTTCAATGCGTCCAACAAAGGCTTGCCATGCATTTTGAATATCTTGACTGACCACCCCTGCAATTTTGACTGGGATATAAGGTAAATCCACAGCACTGCGACCCATGCCTCGAGTCGTCGAAAAGACCGTCCGAATATGCGGTTCCAGTTCTTTTAAGTTTGGCACCAAGACCAAGATATCACTCGGATAGCGTGGCTCTTGTTCCGTGCCATCGGCCAACCAATGCACCAACTGTTCACGTAAAACCTCTAACTGACGCAGGCTAGAATGACAGACATGAAATTGAATCGATTCATCTGAACCCGCGAGTGCATATTGATGCTGCTTGGGTTCTTCTAAGGTCATGATGTCATATTGAATTTGAGCGAGCAGCGTTGTCGGCTCGGTGTCTGGAAAAATATCTTCCCAACCTTCGCCACCAGACATATTCACCAATAATGCAAAGTTATCCCGCGCACGTTTACCTAAACGCGTCAGTAATGAATGCTGAGATTCACGAAATTCGGCATTGGTCGTACTCAGATAGGCCTGAATTTGTGCCGTGCTGACATTGGGATTTCGCTCAATATAACGCTGTTGTAATTTCAAGTTATAACGATCTTTCCATACGGGATCGACCATGTCTGCCCAATACTCACGCGATGGGTTGAAATACAACAGATGCACTTCGGTATACGCTGCCAAGCGATATAAAAATTTCAGTTGTGCGGGGGGTAATTCTAAGGTCGTAAAGACGAAAATCTGTTCAGGCAAACCGTTATAGGTTTGGTGACGCTCATCATCATCGCGCTCATCATCCTCAGCATCCAAATCAAATTGCTGCTGCCGATTTTGCTCAGCATGCGCCAAGGCAAACCAAAATTTATTGTCTATTTCCTGACGGTCATTAAAGTCTTTTTGGAATACTTGATGCCACAGCCAACGCTGCCAATGCTCCAGTTGTCGAGCCTGAGTCGGTAGATATTCATCAGCTTGTTCAGGTTTCAGACCTGTAAGTTGCATAATATTTAACGGCTGGTTATAACTCCACGCTTTTAGCCAGTCAGTATCGCAATGTGGACAAACCCAGTGCTCAACACCTTCATCTGGGGTATGAATACAACTGCCACGAAAGGCCATGTAGTTGGTAAAAAGCCGAGTGACTTGAGCAGCGATCCAGTACAACATTTCTTGCCGCTTTTGCTCACGTTTTTTTCGATCTGAGAGCTGTGCTGTGCTGTCAAAAATACGCTGAACTAAGGGCTGCACGTCTGTCGGAATCTGAGCAGCATCAAACTTATCAGCCGCAATAAACCCAGCTAGAGCATTATAAATACGCCATTGCATAATCAACGGCGGCATGTTGATACCTTTAATCCGCTCTCGGTCTTGTTTATTCGGCAAGGCCCAATCGTAGGCTTTCCACTGCAACCCTAAAATTTTACGATGATGCTTAATATTGGCACTAATACTGATTTTTTCAGCAATTTGTTTTTCTAACCATGCAGCAATGGCTTGATCGGGCACCACGATATGTCGTTCTTGCAAGACGGACAAAGCATTGGTCGATTGATTCGATTTCAATTTTTCGATTAGACAATCCACCAAAACTTCGATTCGTTGACTTTGAATTACATGTATTGCCATGGATTACCTTTACAGCCTGAGTGACCAACTACTACAAAACAACAATGATTATTTACTATACATCTTGGGCTGTCTATGCGACTTTGACAAGAGAATAGATTGCAAAAAATGCTTTTAAACAAGTATCTTAATGATACTTTATGAGAAAAAAACCAATCCAGTATCAAGGGTATCTGCTTATGAAAATTGATAACATTCCTGATTCCATCGACCCTAACTTAAATCTGGACATTATTCGCGCTGAATGCTTAGAGCTCGTCAAAAAACGTGCTTATTTTTCAGCAGGTGCAGCTATTATTCCTGTGCCATTTTTGGATGTGGTGATTGACGTCGGAATTTTGTCACAGCTCATTCCAGAAATTAATGCGCGTTTTGGTTTAGCGCCAGATCAAATTAGTGTGTATGATCCGAAAACCAAACAAATTCATTGGACAGAACTGCGTAAACGTGGTGTCGAATTTTCTGGTTTAGTGGTTGCACGAACCGCGATGAAAAAATCGCTAAATAACATTGCAGCAAAATATATTACCAAACAAGTGACTAAATTTATTCCATTAGGTGGACAATTGGTAGCAGCCAGTTTGGGTTATATTGTGATGAAAAAAGTCGCTGAAACCCATGTAGAAGAAAGCTACCAATTGGCGAAGCGTATTCAACAGAAATTTCCGAACCAACCTGTCCCAACGCCGAACAATGTTTAACGGCGATATCTAGCGCATCAACATAGTTTACAAATCAAAGTGATCTAAACCATAGATCTAAAGATTAAGTAGATCTGAAAATGAGCTAGTTTTGAAAATGAAAAAAGCCACGAATATCGTGGCTTTTTTCATGCATTCAATCTGCTTTCAATTGCGCTAAGATCGTCTCTAATACCTGTAAGCGCGCACTATGTTTGTCATTGGTCGCGATCACATGCCACGGCGCATATTCTGTATCCGTACGTTGCAACATATCTGCGGCAGCTTTGAGATAGTCATCCCAACGGTCACGATTCCGCCAGTCATCTGGAGTAATTTTAAAACGCTTATGCGCGGTTTCTTCTCGAGCTTTAAACCGTGCAGCTTGCTCATCCTTTCCAATGGCTAACCAAAACTTGATGACGACCGTTTGACTGTCATATAGATCCTTTTCAAAACGGTTGATTTCATCATACGCCCTCTGCCATTCAACCGTATTGGCAAAGCCTTCAATCCGCTCAACCAAGACGCGACCATACCAACTGCGGTCAAAAATCGTGATCTTTTCTTCAGGGAGAATTTTATTCCAAAAGCGCCATAAGTATGGACGGCGTAGCTCATATTTTTCGGGTGCTGCAATGGTATGAATTTCATATTCGCGCGGATCTAACTTTTTGACAATGCGCTTAATTGCCCCGCCTTTCCCTGCCGCATCCATCCCTTCAAAGACGATCACCACATTGCGTGAATCAAAACGTAAAGCTTCAGCCACCTTGCGGCTTAATTTTTTTAATTCTTTTTTATAATCAGCTTCATCAGCGACGGCAGTGCTGGGTTCCAATAACGCCTGTGGTGTTTTGGCTTGTTTCCAGCGCCCCACCGCCGTGGTTTCATGTGCTGGACAATGTTTTAAGGTCCGTAAAATATGCTGTGCAAATTGCTGATCACGGACTTGTTCATCTTCACAGTCGATAATGATCCAGTCATGACTAAAACGCTGACGTAAACGTTGCAAGTTGTCATATTGTTTTTTATTGCGCCAATCTAAACCATGCAATTTATGCCAACGCGCTTCACTCGGGTCCATTTCATCCAAACGTTTTTGTAAAGATTTCCAAGATAAATCGAACCAGACCTTAATCACATCGACATGATTATTTTTTAGGTCTCGTTCATAAGCCCGCATGTTCTCGACATATTCATCAAATAAGGTTTCATCCAAAGGCTTTGACACATGCATGGCGGTACTCAGTAAGTCACTGTACCAGTTTCCAAACATCACCATGATTTGCCCTTCGGCAGGAATAAACCGTGCATAAGACTGCCAAAAGGTTTGTTTTTGATTAAACATGATCGGGGCATCCGCTTTCACCCTTAAGTAGCGTGGATCGACCCATTCGCGGAGCTGTTTGACAGCCTCGCCCTTACCCGCAAGCTCGATTCCGCTGACTAAAATCAACACGCTTTTGGCATTGGGCTGACGGCTGGTATTTTTTAGTTGATACTGCGCTTCAATCAGCTCAACCGAGAGTTGTTCTTCATCCATCAATTGAAATTCTGTTTCTTTTAAGCTCATGGCGGACCCTTGGTTTTATTCTGTTTTGAGTATAACCATGCCCTTCACCCCACAACAATGCTTTCATGTATATGCTGAAATGCAAAATATGACCGTTTCTGCAACAAACTGACTCAGATTGACCTGTAATTTCGTCACTTTGTCATAGCCCTAAGCTCCAACACCCACTAAGATTCAAACATCTAAAAAATAATTGAGACACTCAATGTCCAAACTTGCGGTATTAGATGATTTACTTGAACTGTATTACCAGTTGAATTACCACAAAAAGCCAGAAATTTTACAGCGTTTACAAGATGTCCAGCAGTGGCAAAAACAGCGCATGCAACGTACGCATGCTGTGCAATTTGCTGAAAAACACAATGTACTGATGTCTGAATATTTTATTAACCGTTTATATGGCGGTCCTGATTTTGATGCATTAGCTGCACAAATTGCACGTCTCACCCGCTATGCGCACAAAGCAGAAAAATTGATTCCAGACAATGCCATTAAGACTGGCACTTCGGGTGTACAACTTGCGATATTGGCCGTACAGCTCGATGAACAAGTGGCCATGCAATTACTGCAAGATTATCCAAATAATCCAACTCTGACCGACGAAATGATGCGCCAGACCTATCTCAAGCTCGATCAGGGCAAAGACCGCATGTTGCAACTGCAACTGTTGGACGATTTAGGTCGTAATTTAGATAAATACATGCGCTCATTTATGGTCTATACCGCCTTTAAGATGTGCAAAGGTGCAGCAATAAAATATAACTTCGAAGTGATGTATGACTTTATGCAAGATGGCTTTCTCGCAATGAAACCACTTAAGTCAGCAGAAAAATTTGTGCGTGAATTTACCACTGTAGAACGTCAAATCATTGACCGTGTACATGCTGGAGACCCGAACCCGTTTCAGCCTGCGACCTAACAAAATTATCATCCCCATTCAGCCCACATTTGATATAAAACAAACAGGGCGTTCAAGGCTGAATTCAGATTTTTTATAGGGGTTTTGCAAAGCAATTACAGCAGCCCCTTATTTTTTCTGTATATTATTCACAACAAATGCAAATGACTGCTGTATAACAACAGAGAATCTGTCATCATGCTTACAAAGTAACATTAACCCTATTTATAAGTTAGGAGTGACTCTAATGTCTAACGAGAATCAAACGCCTGTCCCTACACCTGAGTCGGCACAAAATACAGACAAAGCGAGTCCATTCTTAACTGAACCTTTACCACAAGGGACAGCGCAAGGTCAGCAACAATCTTTAGAACAACGTCTGACCGACACACCTGTGACAGGTTCAGTACCCAAATATAATCTGCCACGTGGCGCGAACACAGGTAATGTTGGGCCAACCACACACTTTGGTTATCAGACCGTGAGCAGCGAAGACAAAGCGCAAAAAGTCGCGGAAGTTTTCCACTCAGTGGCTGCAAAATACGACATCATGAATGATTTAATGTCATTTGGTATTCACCGTCTATGGAAACGTTTTGCCATTAACATGTCAGGTGTTCGTCGCGGTCAGCACGTACTGGATATTGCAGGCGGTACAGGTGACCTTGCTAAAGTGTTCAGTCGTGAAGTTGGTCCGACAGGTCATGTGGTGCTTTCAGACATTAACGAATCGATGCTCAATGTCGGTCGTGACCGCCTCATTGATGCTGGTTGTACCAATGTCGATTTCGTTTTGGCCAATGCTGAAACTTTAGAACCTTTTGCAGACAACAGTTTTGACCTATTAACCATTTCATTTGGTCTACGTAATGTGACTGACAAAGATGCTGCTCTTGCTGCAATGTACCGCGTTCTTAAGCCAGGTGGTCGTTTACTGATTTTAGAATTCTCTAAACCGGTATTTGAACCATTCTCAAAACTGTATGACTTATACTCATTCACTGCATTACCAATTATGGGAAAAATCGTAGCAAATGACTCTGAAAGTTATAAATACCTTGCAGAATCAATTCGTATGCACCCAGACCAACGTACTCTTAAAGGTATGATGGAAAATGCGGGCTTCCAAAACTGTGATTACCACAACTTAACGGGTGGTATCGTGGCTGTACACCGTGGTTTCAAACTTTAATACTGCAGGCTGAACTATGTGGTCGATTCTCGCACTTGGTGCAGTTGAACGCTTAATTCATCATGTCATTGATTTGGATGCTATTACTCGCATCCAACTGAATGAATTGCAAGGCAAAATGCTTCGTGTGGTGATCGACTCACCACAGTTGTCGGTGGATGTGTTTTTTGACGATCAGAAAGTTCGCTTAGAACCGACGCCAACAGGACATACTGAAACCGCATCCATCTTTGAGCAACGCCCTTTCGAGCAGCAGTTAAACATAACTGAAGCAACGGCGACCTTACATGTCAAAACAGTCGTCGAGCTCCTTAAACTGCTGTTGGCTGAAGATGTTGGCAATATCCCATTGCAAGGTGATTATCACTTATTGCAGGATATCCAGCGCATTATGCAGCAAGCTGAGCCCGATTTAGCTTCGCATCTAAGCCCTTGGATTGGTCCAAGCCTTGCGCATGAAATTGGTAAGTTACAACTTGCACCCAAACATCTCAAACGTACTTTACAAAGCCATTTGTTCTTTGCTGAAGACGCGTTAAAAGAAGATTCAGGCTTGCTTGCCCCACGCTGGCAAATGGATGACCTGAATCAAGACACCCGAATTTTGAATCAAAATCTGGACCGTGCAGAAGCAAAAATTCAGCAGCTGCACAGCCAAATTGACTCATTACAAGACAACACTTAAGACTAGGTAATTGCATATATGATTCCGCACGTTTCACGTTTACTCGACCTTTGGCGCATTGCTGCGCACTATAGACTCGACACGTTGTTTCCTGCGGAAGAATTACCGGAAAAAGCCCGTCATATTCTTTCTCTCATTCGCATGCACCCTGCGGCATGGTCAAGCCGCGAGCGAAAAAATCCGCTCAAGCTCAAAGAAGCCATGGAAGAGATGGGCCCGCTGGCCATTAAAATGGGGCAATTACTGTCTACCCGTCGTGATTTGATTCCACCTGAAGTTTTACAGCAATTGGTGCTTCTACAAGACCGTGTAAAACCTTTTTCAAATGACGTTGCCAAAATGCGCATTCAGGAATCACTCAAAGCCGATGTGAATACCTTATTTGCACGCTTTGACGAGCAACCATTAGCCGCAGCATCTATTGCACAAGTGCATACTGCTGCCCTGCATGATGGTCGCGAAGTCGTGGTGAAAGTGACTCGCCCGAATATTCGCAATCAAATTCTGCATGATTTTGAAATATTAGAGTGGCTTGGTCAGTTCCTTGAAAAACGCCTAGAAGCCGCTCGTGCCCTGCATCTGTCCGAAATTATTCAGGACTACCGTCAAATTATTCTCAATGAATTGGATTTGACTTTAGAAGCGGATAACACACGTCGTATGCGTCATTACTTCACCGGTTCAAGCATGATGTACGTGCCTGAAGTCTATATGGACAGCCGTGATGTCATGGTCGAAGAGCGTATTACGGGTGTGCCGATTTCTGATATTGCGACCTTTGATCGCTTGGGCATGGATCGTAAAGATTTAGCCGAAAAAGGGCTCACCATTTTCTTTACCCAAGTGTTCCGCGACAACTTCTTTCATGCAGACATGCATCCGGGGAATGTCTTCGTCGAAACCATTAATCCAAGCAATCCACGCTTTATTGCCTTGGACTGCGCGATTATGGGTGAGCTTTCAAAGCACGACCAAATGACCGTAGCACGCATGCTGCTTGCGGTTATGAACAGCGACTTTATGCAGCTGATTCAAATCGTGCATCAAGCGGGTTGGATTCCACCGGGTACAGATCAAGATGCATTAGCACGTGAAATGCGTCGTACGGTTGGCCCGATGGTCTCTAAACCAATGCATGAATTGGACTTCGCCGGCATCCTGATTCAAGTGATGGATATTGCGCGTCGTTTCCATTTAGAGATTCCGCCACAATTGATGTTGCTGCTCAAGACCTTGGTCCATGTTGAAGGTTTAGGAACTGATCTCTATCCTGAATTGGATATTTGGAGTTTGGCAAAACCAATCCTCACCGATTGGATTAAAGTGCAAATGAATCCGCAGAAAAACTTAAAAGAACTCGGACAAAAAATTCCAGACTTACTTTTAGGTGCGCAAGATTTACCAACGCTGATGATCGACAGCCTGAATGGTTTAAAAAATCAGTCGGCTTGGCATGCTAAACAACTCAATGAACTGCAAAGCATGCGCTTGCAAATGGAACATCAGCAAAAGCGTAGTTGGGTCTTTGGCAGTGTTATGGCCATCTTCCTCTCCATTGCGATAATTGCGCCATGGTACGTTTCCATCGTATTAATTGCACTTTCAAGCTTACTTGCCATTTGGCGTGTGTTTAAATGATCTTGATGTATCCATAGCTCCTTTAAGCCTTTTGACAATAAAAGGCTTAAAGCCATAAAAACAAAAAATTCAAAAATTTAAATAAGGCTGAACGCCATGTCATACAGTTATTTAGGGGTACTGTATGGTCGAAACCCACTCCGAGCATGTGCAACGGCCTTGCTGTATAGTTTTTCGACCCTGCTCGATGTGCTAGTTCAATTAAATATGCACATGCCTTTCCTAAACTGGCAACCGCCAGCCAACACCACTCTGTATCGGATGCAGCATAGCGCTACATTTTGGTGGATCATTCTCTTTAATGCACTTCCCTGTTTATTCCTACTTTGTTTGCCACAGCAAAAGCTGATGGCGGGGTTAAATTATTGGTTATTAGCTGGGGCCGTGATTTTTATCATTAACCTATTTGCTTGGGCGGTCTTTCCAATGGCGACATGGGCAATCGTCTGCCTCAGTTTGTTTCAATTGCATCGGCATAACGAACAACTATTACAGCATTCCTGAGAGACGCCCTGATATGACTGAGAAGTCATTTGTCGGAAGTTTCAGCCATTGGGTCTGTGCAAAAACGCACTAGAATAATTCTACGACTGTATTTTAAGCGACTACCATGACTCAAATTTTGCAAAAAAGACCGCCTGCGCTCAATATCCGTGCTGGCCATTTAGCCCGCCAACTGATTGAACAAGAGGGTTTAAACGCTGCTCAAGTGGATATCCTGCCCGGTGCTGCGGGTGGTCCGAAAGGCATTGGTATTCAAGGTTTAGATCAGGCGATTTTTGCTGACTTTTTGCCACGCGCGCAACAAAAGCGTACTTTAATTGGTTCATCGATTGGCAGTTGGCGCTTTGCCAGTATTGCTGCTTGGGGAGCCATTGAAGGGACGAAACGCCTCTCTGAGCTGTATACCAATCTGAGCTTTCATAAAAAGATGAGCCGTCAAGAAGTCAGCGATGTGTGTCGTGGCATGCTGATCGATTTGATTCAAGGTCAAGAAGCGGCACTGGTTAATCACCCGGATTATCACCTCACTGTGCTTTCAGTCAAAGCTCAGCATATTTTCCAAAGTGATAAAGCCCTGCCGCTGTTAGCCTCTGTCGCAGGGATCGTGGGCACGACAGCGCTCGCACGTAAACACAGTCGTTATTTCATGCAGCGTGTAATTAGTCAGCCTGTGTCAGGTCATCAATTTACCGTGGCGGATGATGGCTTTACCACGCATTACCATGCATTGACTCAAGACAGTGTCATGCCGTGGCTTATGGCTTCTGCATCTATTCCCGGTGTCATGGCCGCGATACGTGATATCCCTGATGCGCCACAAGGCAGTTACCGCGATGGCGGCCTGATTGACTATCATATTGACCTACCCTTCCAAAGTCAGGGCATCGTGCTGTATCCACATTTCACGGATAGCATCACCCCAGGTTGGTTTGATAAATTATTTAAACGCCAAGCCAATCCTGAAAATCAGGCGCGTACCCTGTTACTGTCACCTTCACAAGAATACCTTGCAAGCTTGCCGCTTGGCCGACTGCCTGACCGTAAAGACTTTACCCTCAAAGGCTTAGACAACCAACAACGCATTAAAATGTGGAACCAATGTGTGGCAGAAAGTCAGCGTATGGGCGATGAGTTTTTGGAGTTGGTTGAAAAGCAACATTTCCCAGCAGTCATGCAAGCACTCTGAGCGTTACAGTAATCTCTTGCGAGGGACGCTATAATCCTATTTCAAAATTTTGAGCTTATTTAGTATAGATTTATGCGGATATTTTTAACTGTTTTGCAGTATGCCTGCATCGCTTTTGCACTTTTCCTTGTTTATCAAGTGTCAACCGCCTTGATCAGCGGCCAATACGATTTAATGGAAGTGGTGGCAGATGTTGGTACGATTTTAATTTGTATCGATTTGGCGGTGTTTTTATTTACCAGTAATGCAAAACAAGGCATTAGCATCGAAGACTATGCGAAACAATTGGAACAAAAGCCGTCAAAATTGGTATATGTGACCCGTAAATTGGGACATTTCGGTATTTTGCTGATCATTACCAGTTGGATCGTTCCAATGATTCGCTAAGTCATTTACTGCTGATATTCAGCAATAAAAAACCTCCCAATTGGGAGGTTTTTATTGCATAAAATTTGATTAAACATATAATTAAGAAATTGAAAATTAGAATTTTTAAATATGTTTGGATTCTTTAAAAGAAATGTGAAAATTCAAAAAAAATTTGATATTTCTGACTTAAGAGTTGGTTCAATTGAAACTATAGATAGAAATAAATTCAAAATTTTATGTATTGACGATCAAGGTTTTCAATATGAGCACTTACTCAAAAATCATGATTTTAATTTAAAAGTAGTTTCTGATATTGAAGATATAAATGCTGTGGAAGCGTATGACCTTATCGTCTGTGACATTATTGGGGTAGGTAAAGCATTTGGTTCAAAATTTGAAGGTGGGCATATAATAAGTGAAATAAAAAAACGCTATCCATTTAAAAAAGTAATCGCCTTTTCAGGGAGTCAATTTAACCCCGAATTCAATAAATATTTTACCTTAAGTGATAAATCTCTAAATAAAGATACAGAGTTAGAAACTTGGGTTGATGTATTAGATACCTTAATTCAGGATCTAGCCTATCCTGAGCGTGTGTGGCAAAGCACAAAAACATATCTTAATAACAATAACCTAGATGCATTTACAATAGATTTCTTTCATAAGTCATTTTTCACTCAGCTCCAAGTTATAAATTCCAGCAATTAGATTGAATCTTAATGCTAGTCTTGAACCGTACCGGGTTTGTCGGAGACATTTTTATTTAAGTTAGGCCACGTGACCTAACGGGTTAATCTTATCATAGTACATTGCTTCAAACTCAAAAGGCGATACATAACCCAATGCGCTGTGTACA
>NZ_VPEK01000020.1:0-55145 GCF_013417145.1 Acinetobacter sp. YH16044 | reverse complement strand
ATAACAGTTGTGCTGGCGACAATAGCAAGAGTGAACCACCTGATCCCTTCCCGAACTCAGAAGTGAAACCTCTTAGCGCTGATGGTAGTGTGGGGTTACCCATGTGAGAGTAAGTCATCGCCAGCTCTTTATTCGAAACACCCCCTTCAAAGCGAAGGGGGTGTTTTTTTATGCGCAGAAAAAGGGTAAGGTACGAAAATAAAGTGCTGGAAATCCAACGCTATAAATTTACATAAAACGATAAAATTATATTAATTGACGTCGTGCATGCTTTAATGCTGTTCTTAATCCTTCTTCTAACGTTGGATGATAGAAGGGTTTATCTAAAATTTCATGAATGCTTAGTTTTTCTGAAATCATCCAAGCTAATAAATGTGCCAAATGTTCAGCTTCCGCGCAGAATAGCTCAGCTCCTAATAGTTTATGGCTAATAGTATCCACATATACTTCGGCAGCCCCTTTATTTTTAGCAGCAACAATTGCACGACCTTGTTTTTCATAAGAAACGAAACCAATGACGAACTCTGTGTTTTTATCTTGTAGTTGTTTATAGCTTTGTCCAATGGTTGCCATTTGTGGTGTAGAAAATAAGATACCTAGAGGTGTTAGCGTCTTTATAGATTGAATTTGTGGAAAGTTTAAACAGTTTTGTACTGCAAATTTACCTTCATGAGCTGCTTCGTGTTGGATAGGGGTATTGGTATGTGCATCACCGACAATAAAAATTGGATAATCAGCTAGTTGCTTTGTATCCGGATTGATCGGTAAATTTTTAATATCTTTAAATTCTGCACTTATACGTTCTAAACCTAAGGTATTTAATAATGTACGTCTGCCGGTTGCAGCTAAGACATAGTCAACTTGTAGCGACTTTTGTACGTTTTCTTCAGTATAGGTTAAATGAACTAGATCGCCTTCAACAGAGTAATGTTCAGGTAAAATTTCAAACTTTAGCTTTAATTCTTTACTTAATTCTTCCTGTGCGAGCTTTTGTAATATGGGGCTAGTCAATGAGCCAATTTTTCGACTACGTGCAAAAACCGTGGTGTTTACATTGAGGCGTGTTAAAGCCTGCGCTAATTCCAAAGCGATGACACCACTTCCAATAACTGCGACAGATTTTGGTAGTTGTTCTAACTCAAATATTTGATCGGACGTAATTAATTTATCGCCTAATATTTGTTTTTGTTCAGCATCTATAGTAGGAGTTGTACCTACTGCAAGGATAAATGATTTGGCTTGAAATGTTTGACTATTTACTTGAATGGTATTGGAATCAATAAATTCAGCTTTTCCTGATATTTTATGTTGGTTTGGCCAACTTTCAATATCTTTTAAAGTGGCTCGTGTAAAACGATCACGTAAAGTTTGAACATGTTGCATGACTCTAGATGTATCAATTTCACTTTTGACATCAAGGCCTAAATTATCTGCATTTCCAATTTCGTGCATACGGTTGGCAGTAGAGATGAGTATTTTACTTGGCATGCAACCGACGCGTGCACAGGTGGTGTCCCAAGGACCATCATTAATGATAAGAATATTTTGTGTTTTTTTAATTGCTTCTTTATAGGCTGAAATGCCTGCTGTTCCTGCACCGATAATGATGATGTCGTACATGCTAATTTATGACCTTTGTGATATGTGCTAACTTTTTTACAAGATGTTTATCTGAAGCTTAATTTTCAAACTTTATAATAATAATGAGGGAAGAGGTAGCTCAAATGTTTAGATTTAAGGTAATTCATAATTATTTAGTGCTTTAATAATGCATCAAACTAGTGGGTAAAATACATACGATAAGTAATTTTGTGTAAAATAATAGAAGTTGTTGAAGTTAACAAATGCGCTAATACATGTGAAATAATTTATACTTATGAATAAAAAATACAACTTTCACTTATTATTTCAAGTTTACCAATATGTAACTTTATTTGTTGTATTGCTTATTTTTGTTAATTTTGATTAAATTTTAGCAAAAGGCGAAAAAGTTAAATCTTGACGTCAATTATTATATAAAACAGTGGGTATTCGGCATGACAATTTTTTCTAATTTAAAAAAATTAGGGGTTAATTCTACAGTATTGGCAACTTCAATTGCTTTAGTTGCATGTGGAGGTGGGGGAAGCGATGGATACTTTAATAATGATGATAACAGTTCCAACAGTGGCGGTGATAATTCTTCAGGTAATGAATCAACAGATAACTCTGCTCAGATTGCAGAAAGTTTAAATGTTTTAGAATTAAAAGATGCTGCTGGTAATACAATAGCGAATGCTAATGATAATTCTGTTGTAAAATTTTCAGTACAAGTTTTAAATAGCGATAAAGGTGGTATTGCTAATAAAGCGGTTCGCTTATCAATTTCTGATTCAGAAAAAATTGGTGTTACTAGTGCTAATTCACTTGTTACAACGAGTGAAGGTGGCGTTGCTAGCTTTGATTTAAATGTCCCTTCGTTAGCGACTAGTTCAGGCAAGGTTCAACTGACAGCAACTGTTGATGGAACAACGATTAAGCAAGTTTATACGCTTAATATTAGTAAAAAAAGTACGGTAACTAGTAATTATAATATCAGTATCGAACAAGGTGTTATTTTAGATCTACCTAAGGGCTCAGCGAGTATTACAGCTCGTGTGACTGACTCTAATGGTGGTGCCAAGGCTAATCAAACTGTTACTTTAGCACTACCTGAAGCAATGATTGGCAAATTCTCTATTTCATCTGGTTCAACAGTCGTTACAAATGCGCAAGGTGAAGCTAAGTTTACTATTACGGCGAATCCAGATTTAACTGATTCGCAAATGGAAGAACAATTCGCTGCAAAATCACAATCATTACAATTTAAATTAATTGATGAATTTCAAGCACAAAAAGTAGTTCCGGGTGTGCTAACGTTTAAAGATATTCGCCAGATTGTAATGGTTCAAAAACTTGAAATTATAAAGGCGGATGCAGCACTAGCGGCACAAGGTGGTCTGACAACGGTTAAGGTACGTGCAAAAAATAGTAATGACGAAGCGCTATCTGGGAAATTAGTTAAGCTTTCATTTACTGATAAGAGTGAAGCATACGGTGTTTCAATAGAACCGAAAGAACAAGTGACGGATGCAAGTGGATATGCAACTTTCACCATTAAATCAAATTCATCTTATCCAATTGCTTTGTCTCAACAAGGAATCAATTTAAAAGCAATATATGCAGATAATGATGAAATCTTCGCTCAAGATACGATTAGTGTAATTACAAATGATACGGATGCAAGCGATCAATTAGCACTACAGCGTTTAGAAGTAGCCTCTTCTTATAAAATTAATGCGAAAGATGATCAAGTTACAATTACCGTTCAAGGTATTAATAACAAAGGTCAAGCTGCAACGAAAGGAAAAGTAACGTTATCTTTAAATAAAGAGGCGAGTGCAAATGGTATTACATTTGATGGTAGTGCTGAGCAAGAGTTCAAAAATGGTTATGTAACCTATACCTTAAAATCTAATGCAAAAACAGAAGCTGCTGTTGCGGCATTAATACAAGCAGGTATCACGGCGACATTTACTTCAGATAATAACTTGACTAACAGCATTAAAATTGCTGTAGAAGATGAAGCAAAATCTGAGGAAAAAGTAAATTATCTAGCAATTGATCCTATAAATTCTTCCTTTGATCATACTATTGATCAAAAAATTCAAGTTAAAGTGAAAGCCATTGGCGTTGAAGGAAGTCCATTAAATGGAGAAAGCGTTAAAATTTCTATGCCAAACTTACCTGTAGCTGATTTACAAGCTTTAGGACTAAGTCTTTCGAGTGCTGCAATTAAAAATACATCTAGTGATGGTTATGCGACATTTGAATATTCATATAAGGTGAATAATGCTAATCGTGATCGTCAGTTAGAATTATTAAAGAATGGTATTATTTTGACTGCAACTGCGGGTTCAGTGAGCAGTGCACAACAATCCATTACATTAAATTTTAAAGCACCGACAGAGCAAAACTCGATTGATCTAGATTATTTAGATGTACAAATGCCTGGATCTATTATTGTTTCTCCTGGAGCTGCGGAACAAACTTTACAAGTTAGCGTTAAAGCAATTGGTACAGATGGTAAGGCTTTTGCGAACCAAAAAGTTGGTTTGGGTCTAAACGATGCAGCTTTGGGTAATGGTGTATCACTTTCATCTGCCTCTGGTGTGACAACGGATGCCAATGGTAATGCTGTATTTAGCTTAAAAGTTAAAGCAAATAATGCAACTGAAGCAGCAAATTTAGTTGCAAATGGCATTACAGTCGCTGTACGTGGCAATCGCCTTGATGGTTCATCTTATACTTTAACGCGTAAAATCGACGTTACTGCCCCCGTTGTTGTACTTCCTAATCTTGCAAATTTGAATTTTGAATACGATATTCAAACTGTTTCGGTATTGGGTGGTGAAGTTAAAGTCAAAGTAAAAGCAATTGATGAGGATGGTAATTTAATACCGAATACCTCATTATCAATTGCACTCTCTACACTAGCTGGCTCTCGTGTATCACTTTCTGACACTAATTTAAAAACAAATAGTAATGGTGAGGCTGAGTTTACTGTTCGTGTATCAGAGGGTGAGTATGATCCAAGTTTGATTAAAAATGGCATTACTTTTGCTGTCGTTGGTACAAGTCCAAGCAATGGTGATCGTATTCAGCAAACAGGAACAATTCAGGTTGCGATCCCTAAGGATTCTGTAAATCTACGTCTTACAGCCGATAATTCTAGTTTAGAGCTAGGAAAATCTTACCAGTTACAAGTCGCAGTAAAAGATGAGTTGGGAGCAAATACAGGCTATCCAGTTAACCTAACATTAAATAATGAAGCGTTAGCTGCTGGTGTTAAGCTCAGTGCTGACTCAGTTTTAACTTCGGCAAATGGCCAAGTACCAGTCACGATTACTTTACCAAAGGAAATGACGGATGCTGCTAAGCAAGCGTTGTTAACAGCAGGTATAAAAGTTAAAGGCTCGATTACGAATCCAAAAGGTGAAAAATTAGAAGCACTACTTAATTTCACAGTTTATGAAGCGATTAATACCAATAATTTAGAGTTTTCAGTTTCTAAAGAAAATTTAAATGTAGAAGGTGATCGTTCAATTGTTTCAGTACAGTTGACAGATGTTAATGGACAGCCTTTAAGAAATCAGCTTGTGAATTTAGCTGCCAACAATGCAGCAAGCATTATTATTGGTACACCAGGGGGCGGTGGTTCTACAAATACTAGCTTGCCTCAATCAGTCATGACGGATTCTAATGGTAATGCATTCTTCTCTGTAGAAATTGATGGTGCAACAGTTGATGGCGACCTATTGATTGCAAGTGGTATTGAATTAACAGCAACACATATCAATGAAGCTGGTGCTGTAGCAACTCAAATTAAACGTTTAGAAGCCATTAGAACTATTGCACCACCACCTCAAATTCAACCTACACAGTACAGCTTGCGCATTGCTACAAATAAGCAGATGCTAAATGTTCGTGAAGATAGTACTGAGGTTACCGTGACACTTGTTGACCTTAATGGTGGCGGTGTTGCAAATAAGTATGTTGAATTAGCTGTAATAGACCAATTAGTTAATGGTGCTATCATTGAAGGCCCTTCAGGATTGACAACAGATGCAAATGGTCAAGCAACATTTACTGTAAAAGTAGATGAAAATGCACGTAGTAGTGGATATTCGGCTGCAACTTTTGATACCGATAATTTACGTTTAACTGCAACTTATAAAGAATCAGGTTTTACAGATGCTGTACAGGTTCGTATGGTTAATATCGTGCAAGCAGCTGTTGAAAATCCTGTTGCATCCATTGTGATTGGGGTTAATCCAACTGAGACAGGTGTATCTAGTGATGGTGTTTATTACACTCGTAACTTGTCAGTAAGCGTTGTTGATTTTGATGGGAAACCATTAGCTAATCAAAAAGTAGTAATGGATATTACGCCTACTACTTATTTCAAAGGTCGATATATTTGGGCATTAGCACCAGAAGTTGGATCACCTAGCCCGAAAGTTAAGTGGGTTGCAGCTGGCGAAAGCTATTATGATGTCGATCCAACCAATACCAATATCTATTACAATGATGATGGTGTTCCAATGGATAATAATGGCACTCCAAATAATGCATTGGATGATGTGGGTATCGCGCCAACTACGAATCCAATTACTGCGTGTTCTGCAGCACCGGAAGGTACGCCAGTAGGTAATACTCCTGTTAAGGTCCCAACTTTCCTAGGTCAAGGAGCTACAGCGACTTACACGACTGATAAGGATGGTAAATTTGACTTTACAATTCGTTATCCGAAAATTTATGCACAATGGTTAAATGTGCAAATTGGTGCATCGTCTGAAGTTGCAACTTTACCTACACGTACAACCTATGGTTTAGGTTTACCATCAGTAACAACTGACTATAGTTCAAATGGTACTTTTGGTCCAAACTTAACAAGTCCATACGGTCTGAGCGGTTGTCCTTAATAATTAAAAAAACAGCGCTTCGGCGCTGTTTTTTATTGTAGAGACTGTTCAATTCAAAGTGCAGTCCCTACACTTACACCAACGGTTGGACGTACATTCATAGAATTACACCCTGTTAGCAACAACGCTGTAAATAAAACGGTAAACACGAATTTAGTCATTGAGCAAACCTTGAGCCTGAGCTTGATTGAAAAGAGATGTCGAACGAGAGCCGCTGCGACAAATCATCAAAATGGGTTTAGGAAGCTCATTATAATATTTGGCAAATTCTTTCACGTCTGTTTGAAAAATTTTACCACTTTGCACAGGTTGATACACAACACTCACATGAGACTTTTCAGCAATCCCTCTTAACTGTAAAACAGTCACTTCATTGCCCGCCTCACTATCTGGTCGATTCACAATCACAGATTTAAATTTAAGTTGCTTGAGTAAACTTGAAAATTTATCTGTGGTCATTTGTCCAGAGACACTTAAATTTGCATTTAAAGGCTGACTGCTATTATCTGCATATGTAGGTGCTGGAAAGATGCATGTTGCGATCAATAAAGCTTTTTGAATGAAAGCCTTAGTCATCCAAAAGATCCATCTGTTTTGCTAGTTGATATAGGTTATTTGAACGGTTACCTGTACGACAGAACATGAGTACTGGCTTTGGCAATTCATTAAAATGATTAGCAAAGTTACGGACATCTAGCTCAGAAATTTGACCCGCAACAACAGGTTGATGAACATAGTCTAAACCAGCGCTACGAGCTGCTTCTTCAATTTGAGCACTGGTTGGTTGCTCAGGACCACCTTCCATGTCAGGGCGGTTATTGATAATCGATTTAAAGCCTTTTTCAACCACTTGCGCTACATGTTCTGGGCCGATTTGACCTGCAAAACCAACATTTTCGCTCATTGAGTCACTCCATAATTTAATTCATAGATTTATGCTTTATGATAGCATTAAGCACAAACTTGAGCAGAATGTTCTTAAATTTTTATAAGCGATTACAACCATAAAATAACGCAATGGAGCGCGTATGCACGCCTATACAGTCGAACCACTGTATGTCAAAAGCGGACAAGATGTTATAGCTGCTGACTTTTATCGTCCAAAATCTATTGAAAAACCTGCAGTCATTCTCATGGCGCATGGTTTGGCGGCATTACGCCAATTTAAATTAGTGCAATATGCCAAGCGCTTTGTACAAGCGGGCTATGCTGTCGTGTTGTTTGATTATCGCTATTGGGGGGGCAGCACAGGGCGTCCGAGAGAGTTGGTGAATCTTAAAGCTCAACTTGAAGATTGGCGGACCATGATCGATCATTTACAGCAGCGTAAATCGATTGATTCGAGACGCATTGTATTATGGGGAACATCGCTAAGTGGTGGCTATGTACTCAGTTTAGCGGCAGAGCTTAAAAATATTAAAGCGGTGATGGTACAAGTTCCATTTGTCGACGGTGCTGAAAGTGCAAAATTGTATCCCTTACAGCAATTACCCAAAGCGTTAAAATTATCGAGTCAGGACTATATGGGTTCTAAAGTTGGGATGAGCCCAACGACTTTACCTGTAGTTCATCCACATCGATTGTGTTTTTTACAGTCTGAAGACAGTTATGCGGGCTACTTATCGATTGTAAATCCTGATTTTTATTGGAGTGGCGAAATTCCGGCTCGGGCCTTTTTTAAGCTAATCCGTTATCGCCCAATATTAGATGTACGTAAAATTAGTATACCAGTACTTTTTATTGCAGCCAAAGAAGATAGTTTGATTCCCATTGAATCAAGCCGTGAAACTGCGACCAATATTGCACCGTATGTGCAGTATTATGAGTGGGAAATGCAACATTTTGATATTTATCACGGGCAATGGTTTGAAAAAGCCATGGCAACCCAATTAGAATTTTTACATCAACATGTTGGAGTCAGCTAAATGATCGTTGTGTGTCCTGAATGTGGTGCAAAAAACCGTGTGCCTGAAGAAAAACTCGAAGTTGGACCTGCATGTGGTCAATGTCATCAAGCATTGATTCCATTGGCGCCCATCGAGTTGAATGAAAAGAACTTTGCAAATTTTATTAGCAATAGTGATTTACCTGTGCTGATTGATTTATGGGCTGAATGGTGTGGACCATGTAAGATGATGGCGCCACACTTTGCACAAGTTGCAAAATCTAATCCGAAGGTGGTTTTTGCCAAAATTGATACCGAAGCAAACCCTCGATTGAGTGGTGCATTTAATGTTCGTAGTATTCCTACACTGGTTTTGATGAATAAAACCAACGAAATTGCTAGAATAAGCGGTGCAATGCGTGCTGGTGAGTTGCAACAATGGCTCAACCAGCAGTTAAATTTACCTCAATAAATGTCAGCGCCAGGAGCTAAAGTGTCAGAAACTCATGTAAAACCTGAAGGAACGCTTTCCCTACAAACCATCGCGATGCCTGCAGACACCAACTGGAGTGGTGATGTTTTCGGTGGTTGGATCGTGTCACAAATGGACTTGGCCGGTGCAATTCACGCAGAGCGTTTCAGTCAAGGACGCTGTGCAACGATTTCAATTAACCAAATGACCTTCCTCGTTCCAGTGAAAGTCGGGGATGTCATCAGTGTATATACCAAAATTTTAAAAGTGGGTAATACCTCTATCCAAATGCAAATTGAAGTTTGGGATAGTCACGACAGTTCACGTGATCCAATTCGCGTAACCGAAGGTGTGTTTACATTTGTCGCTGTGGATGTGAAAGGTGCTAAGCGTCAAATTCCTGCGGATGCAAAAGCTAAATTTGCTGCAGATCAAGCTTAATTAAAGTTAGACGCAAAAAAAAAGCCGCTCAATCGAGTGGCTTTTTTATGAATAGTGACTGAGAAATTAGAACATCGTGTTTGAGTTGGCACTGGTTTCAGGAATGCTTTGTTGCACATCCCAATGTTCGACGATCTTGCCATTTTCAACACGGAAGATATCAATAATGGCTTCTCCACGGTCTTGATTATTCTGCGTAGAGTGCACATGTAAATAGACCAAATCACCTTCGGCAGCGGCACGTTTGATCTGGTTTTTTGCATCAGGATTTTGTTTAAAATACTCGGTAAAATAATCAACAAAAGGCGCTTTGCCATCAGGAACATGCGGATTATGTTGAATATATTGATTGCCAATATATCGGTCAGCATATGTCTTAACCTGATGTTTAAGAAAGACACCTTCATAAAAATCAATAACGATTTTCTTATTTTCCGCTGCTTGGCTGGTTTGAATATTGCTTTCAGCCGTTTGATTTGGAGTTGTTGGCGTTGCAGGAATAGTACTTTGACATGCAGTTAAAAACACCGCCAGGCTGATGAGTGAGAGGGGAATGATTTTTTTCATAAAGTGCTCAATATATTTGTGTCGTGCAAGCATATTGAGCGGAATTAGGGCGTATAAATAGTAAAAAACAGTCTTGATTTTGCTGAAATTTGGTAAAACTTATACTTACCTAAAAGTAAGTTTTATTTACATTTATTTATTTTTCAGAGCGGATTTTGCCACCCACGCCCAAAGCATTTCGCATTGAATGGGTGCTTCACCAGATTCATCGGTGACTAAGACCTGTACGAAGGTTTCACCTTTTTCTGTGCTTTGCATTTGTCGTTGCTGTTCGGGTGTAAGCATTGCAATCGCTTTCATCCCACCTTGGGTTGGACGTTTAAAATCAACTTTGAAGCTTTTAATCAGGACAATGGCACTGTCTGGAACGTTCATTGCTGTGACAAAACCGGTGGCTGTTTCGGCGATCAGCGCCATGGCACAGGCATGTACTTGCCCGATGTGGTTTTGCATCGCCTTATGATTGGCGATGCTCACCTCAACACGCTCAGGGCTGACATGTTGATATTGGATCTTAGCTGTTCCAACCATGGGCACGACACGACCAAAAGCTCGACTGAGCAAACGACTTTGAATACCTTTGGGTAATTTAGAGCTTGCTTTAACCAGTTTATTTAGACGATTTGGACGTGCCATATTGACCTCAATGGCAGTTGTGCTGCCTTAATCTTTAAAGTTGTTAAATTGAAGCGGCACACCAAACTGTTGCTCTTTTAAGAACGCCATCACTTGTTGCAAAGTGTCACGTTTCTTGTCAGTCACACGAATTTTGTCGCCTTGAATAGAAGATTGCACTTTAATGCCGCTTTCTTTAATGGCTTTATTGATTTTTTTTGCAGTATCAGAGTCAAGACCGTCTTTTAGTTTGATCACTTGAATAACGTTTTTACCAGAAGCTGTCATTTTTTGTGGATCGAGTGCTTGAATGTCTACTTTACGTTTGAAGAAATGATTTTCGAGCATGGTATACACTTGCTCACATTGGAAATCGCTTTCTGTTGAGATTTTGATTTCCTTATTTTTCTCATTTAACTCAATTGAAACGTCTTGACCACGGAAGTCAAAACGCGTCGCTATTTCTTTTTGCGTGTTTTGAACTGCATGATTTACTTCAAAAACTTCTAATTCGGAAACAATATCAAAAGAAGGCATAGATTAGACCTTTACAAAGGGAAAGAATATCTGAGATGCTAGGGATGTTTTCTTCATTTGCCAAGTGTTGTTTACATCAAAAGGAGTGTGCAATGATCCGTAAACAAGAAATTACAACATTTGAGTTCCCAGAAGACTCGATTATCTGGGATGTTCGCGATGCAAGTGCTTATGCTGAAGCACATGTGAAAGGTGCGGTTAACCGACCGATCAACGCATTGTCATCAGATGCACTGACTCAGGTGTCAACGGATCAACCCATTTACATTTTATGTGGTGGCGGAAGTAAAGCTCCACGTGCAGCAGAGTTACTAGAGGGTTTTGACAGCTCACGTGAATATGTAATCTTAATGGGCGGCACGCGTGCTGCTCGTGATGCCGGTCTTCCTTTGGAACAAGGGAAATGAGATCGAATCAAAAAAAGCGCCGAAAGGCGCTTTTTTATTGCAGGTTATTTTTTTTGAGGACGACTTAAGGGTATCTGACCTTGAAAATAAGGCTTCTTGGTTTTTTGTTTGGCTTTGGCGCGTCGTATAAAACGTGCTGCATGAATTTTATCGAGTAGCTGTGTTGGAATAGGGCAGGCTTCTTTTAAGACCAGCGCGGCAATGATTTCACTACAGAGCGGGGCATACAGGAAACCTTTAGAACCGAGTCCACTACAGCTATAAATTTGCTGATCTTCATGGACTGCACCAATTACCGGGAAAAAGTCTTTCGTCTGTGCGCGAATTGCGGCACGTCCTTGCCATTGCTCAATCGGTGCTAAGGTTTTTGCAAAGTCAGGGAACACACTGTGGATAAGTTCATAGTTATGCACATGATCTTCAGTGAGAACGTCGGTGTCATCACGGCCGGGATAAAATGACGCGCCCATAATCATCTGTTCGGCATCCAGTTGCATACAATAGCCCCCATAACTATAGGCTGTATGCATGTCCATTTGTTGAGCGGGGTTGTTCAACCAACTGACTTGTCCACGAATGGCACGCAGCTCTGGATAATCTGTTTGTAGCTGCATGCTCTCACGTGCAGCACAGAGAATGACATGTTCGGCAGATGGAAGCTGCTGATCCTGTGTAAATAGCGCAACGCCATTTTGTTGCTGCTCAATGCGTTGAATATCTGCTTGTAACAATTCAATGTGTGGATGTGCCAAGATTTGGTCACGAAGCTGATGTGGACTGACTGCGCCTGCTTGTTTGAGGAGCAAGGTTGGAAATGCTGAGGCTAATTGATTTAGCGTGCCTTCTTCAGCAGCTAACACCTCTGAAGGATAACTTTGAGCTAACTCAAGGTGTTCTACTTTATTTTTTAAAATAGATTGGTGAATCTGTAAGGGACGAAATGCCTTGAAGTTTTGATAATGCTTGAGCGCATATAACCAACTCAGGGTCATCAGATGCTCAGCACTTTGTTCAATTGGACAGAGTTTAGGGTTGAGCAGGGCAAGAGGATTGCCCGACCCACCGCTGAGTGGTGCTGATTTCTCGTAAATACGCACTTGATGCCCACGTTGAGCAAATGCCCAAGCACAGCTCAAACCAGCTATGCCAGCGCCAATAATCGCGATTTGACGGGGCTTATGACCTACAGTGATTTCAGGATTTTTTTTTTCGTCTAAAGTGGGTATGTCAGCAGCATTGGATTGATCATCTAACTTTTCAGGTGCGAGCCAAAAGGCTTTGAGCATTTCACGCTTATGAGCAAAGCCACGTGGTCGTGTAATGGTAATACCATGCTCACGTAAGCCGCGTTTCAGTACACCTGCCACACTAAATGAGGAGAAGGTCGTCCCAATGTCTGATAGACGCACGATATTTTTGAGTACGTTTTCTTCCCACATGTCAGGATTACAGGCGGGTGCAAAACCGTCCAAGAACCATGCATTGACCGTAGCAGTTTTTGCCATGACCGGAAACACGTCGTGTGCATCGCCTAACCAAAGATCAATTGAAAAACGTTCTTCTGGAAAATTGAGTCGATGACATCCCGCAATAGGTTCAGGATATTGCGCAATCAGTTGCTGTGCCAAAGGTTGTAATTCAGGCCATGCATTTAATGCACGAATGAGGTCTACTTTAGATAAAGGGAATTTTTCTACAGAAATAGCATGCAGATGACTGTGATTATCTGGACGAACCTGTTGCCATAATTGCCACAAGGCCAAAATATTTAAGCCTGTACCAAAACCTGTTTCGCCGACATTGAAATATTCAAAATCAGTCAGTGCCGCAAGGCGAGTGTCGAGGTCATTCCCTTTTAAAAACACATGACGTGTTTCGAGTAGGCCGTTGTCCTTCGAAAAATACACATCACCAAACTGTTTAGACACTGGAATATCAATGCCATCGATCATTTGCCAATCGAGATCGGCAGTCTGAATTGCACCTGACAAAACTCAAGCAACCTTTAAATTGAAGTAGAAAAACGAATTACCATTGACGACGACGTTTGGTATAGACGTAACTGGCCAATAAGAAACCTAAAATCACGCCAACACCAAGCGTGGTCCCACCATATAAAAACATCTGCGCGCTACGTTCACTTTGTAGCACTTGTACTTGTACGCCCAAGCTATCATTTTTAAGTTGTAATTCTTGGTTTTGCGCCAAGGCTTCAAGGTTAGCTTTTTCTAACTGTTGCAAGCGTACAGATTGGTCTTTGACCATCGCTTTGACTTTGGCATCTTGCAGCGCTTTATTTTTTGCCAATTGCTCAATGGTCAATGGATTTGCATCTTGAGGTTGACCATTGGGATTGACAGTTGCCGCCACTTTAATGATGCCCGGTTTATTGGCAGGAATGGTATGCGGCACAGGATTGGGAGGAAGCGTTGCAGTCGTTGCTTGAGCAGCAGGGGCTACAGCAGGTGCAGGAGCCGGTTCTTCAGCCCATGCAGTTGAACAAATTAAAGATAAGCCCATTAAACTAGAAACAACGACGCGCATGAACCTTATCCTTTAGGAAATGCTTTGTTAAATGGTTTGACATCAATTTGGCCATAAACCCCTTCTTTGAGGAAAGGTTCATCTGCCAACCATTGGTCTAGGGCTTCACGACTATCAAAATCGACAATGATCGTACTGCCATAAAAACCAGCTTGTGGGTTTGCCGGATCTTTAGGCATCGCACCTGCAACAATCAGACGACCTTCATCATCAAGTTTTTGTAGACGTTCAAGATGTTGAGGGCGAACTGCAAGGCGCTTTTCTACTGTACCTTCATTATCTGTACAGCTTACGACGAATAATGGCATGACTTTTCCTGATTTTTGACCGAATGGATTATTCTGAGGTCTTAAAGTATTTACGTAATACAATAAACTGAATAATGATAAAGGAAAACATCACGATCATGTCACCAAAAGCAGTGAATTCACCCCAATATTTTCCGTCTGCAAACAAATAAGCGAAAAAGGTGTGTAAACATGACATCACCACGAACATTGCAGCCCATGCATAGTTCAATCGTTTCCAACCGACAGCGGTTAAATTTAAGACTGGACCAAATAAACGTTCGATGAGCGGTTTCTTATCTTTACTAAACAGTGGAGAAAGTAAAAACGCCCCTGCGAACACTAAGTTCAGTAAAACGGCTTTTAAGCGAATATAAAAATCATCGCTTAGCATCAGGGTAATACCACCAAAAATCACGGTCATGAACAACACAATCCATTGCTGTTTATCTAGACGGAATTTTTGCATCACAAACAATGCACCATAAACCACAAGCATGGAAATGATGAGACCTGATGTTGCCACAAGAATGTTATTGTTATCGACACCCCCAGCAGAACCAATCAATTGTAATAATGGGTGCTGCGTATCTTTTGGATCTACAGTTTTATATAAATAAAAGAAAATAATGAGTGGCACAAAGTCTAAAAGTGCTTTCATGTTAGAGTATCTAAATCTGATCAAATAAATGACATAGTATAGAGATGCAAGGCGTAGATTTACATACACACAGTAATATTTCTGATGGTACTTTGTCACCAGAGGCTCTGGTGCAGGCCGCAAGTGCTATTGGAATTCATACGCTGGCTTTGACTGATCACGATACGATGGACGGTTTGTTGGCTGCAGAGCAGGTTGCGCATGAATTAAAGCTGCAATTAATCTCTGGTGTGGAGATTTCTAGCCAGTGGTCGAGACCTGCAACCAAAAAAAGTTATGGTGTACATATTGTCGCTTTAAATATGCAAAATCCTGCGCCCTTACAAGCCTTATTGATGGATCAAAAGCGTATTCGAGCGGAACGTGCTCGGCAGATTTGTGACTTATTGATACCGTTAATTGGTCAAGATATTTATAGCGATGTGATTGCCAAGGTTGACCATATACCAGATCGGGTAACACGCACGCATATTGCCAAAACTTTGGTGGAAAAGGGTGTGGTTTCACGTCCACAACAAGCTTTTGATAAATATATTAAAGAAGGCAAAAAAGCCTTTGTAAAATTTGAAGGTCCGAGTCTTGCAGAAACCATTGAGGTGATTCATGCCAGTGGTGGCTTTGCGGTGTTGGCGCATCCAACGCGTTATGATTTATCTGCGACCAATATTCGTTATTTGATTGAAATCTTTGCTGAAGCGGGTGGTGATGCAGTGGAATTACCACCGGCAATTGAGCCATTATCGACTCGTCAAATGGTGGATCGTATGATTGCTGCCTTTAACTTAAAAGTTTCTGTTGGCAGTGATTTTCATGGTGACAATATGCCGTGGATTAAACTCGGCAATATTCCTCGAGTGAAAGAGGGGCAAGTTGGAATCTGGGAGAGCTTTGCTTAAAGTCGTTCTCTAAGGTTTTCCTTACTTAGAGATGTTAGGAACATAAAAGTAATCTTGAATTTCTAAAATGATTTTAAGTCGATTCGACGGAGTCTTACGTCTAGAGATTGAATATAGGGATTAGCCTTCGGCTGGAGGTACTCTTACGAAACGTTGTTTCTCATTCGGCAAAATGAGAAGCGAAGCTTCGCAAGGAAACCATCTTGCGGAGCAATGCTCCTCACCGCAAAACTCGATCATTACCTTCAAATTATTCACAGTATTGCAAAAACATTTTTGATTAGAAGTAGTCCTGACTCAAACACTTGCGGATGACCTTGCCGCGTATCGTTCTTTTATTTAAATCAAATTACGCTTCTGATCTTGCTGCGTACATCAATTGCTTACATATCTTCGAGGTATAAAAAAAAGTGTACGGCAAGGTTATGTAAGCGAGGGTTTAGACGCATGGACCAATTAAAGTAAATTATGATCTTTGGCTTGAATCGGTGGTGGAGTGGGTTTGCCTAAAGTTCCAAGTAGTTCAATTTCAATGGTTCGTACCATCGAGTCCAATGGAAGGTCATTACTCTGTGTGCCGAAGGGCTCCTCAATCTCTGAACTCAGCGCATCTAAGCCTAAAAAGGTATAGGCCAAAATCCCCACCAAAAGTGGGGTCGCAAGACCTAAAGTAGAACCCAAGCTAAAGGGCAAGACAAAACAGAAAAAATAAACAGTTCGATTCAGCAAGACCGAATAAGCAAACGGTAATGGCGTGGTGGCAATACGGTCACAGCCGGTTTGTACGGTACTGAGCTCCATCACATGCTGATTCATCTGGGTATAAATAATATCTGAAATTTCACCATCTTTAAGCGCTTGCATCAGCTCCCATTGAATCAAACTCAACGTGTACTGCGGTGCATTGGCTTGTTGGTATAACTGGGTGATGGCATTCGCGCTCATGCCGCTGGTTTCAACCAGTTCAGTGGGATTGGCAGTTTGATGGCGGAGTCGGTCACGTAAAACGTTGGCAAAGACGATTACATGTTGAATCACACGTTCACGACGGCCTTGACTGAGTAAACGGCAGTCACGGTCAAAATGGCGTGCATTGGCAATCAAAATGCCCCATAAACGCCGAGCTTCCCACCAACGGTCATAGCAGGCTGAGTTTTTAAAGCCCAAGAAAATCGACAGCACAACACCGATCAGGGTAAAGCCGACCAAAGGAAATTCGGTAAAATGGAAGATATCGACATAGGATAAGCCGCCCACAATGGCAGACAGCAACATAACGATCCCGAGCGGCGGTAAAACCTTAGGTAAAATCGTTCCTCGCCAAGAAAATAGCAGTTTAAAAATACTCGGTTGGTCACGGACGATCATGTTCGAATGATAATTTCTAGTTTTAAAAAATTATGATGATCTTCGGGTTTGCTCAAGCACTTGTCAATAACTGTTTCATGCAGATGAGTGTGCTTGGAGCAAGCCATGTTCAGCAAAGGAAAAACTCCCTTCTGTTGAGATAATGCAATGATCGATCAGTCGAATTTCCACCAGCTGACAAGCCTGCTGAATGAGTCGAGTCAATTCAAGATCGGCAGCAGAAGGTTCTGCACGACCGAAAGGATGATTATGTGCAATGACGATACTGCTGGCGTGTTCAGAAATGGCATAACGTAGCAGTTGATTGATGGAAATTTCACAGGTATTGAGGCTACCATAAAAAAGTTTTTTAAAGTTTATTTTTCTTAAATGCGCATCTAGGCAGAGCACGCCAAAGACTTCTTGACGTTCCGCTAAAAATTCAAAGCGAAGAAAATTTTGTAATTGTTCAGAGTGTTGCAAGTGCAAGGCTTCATTTTGAAAATGTTGACTCACATAGCGTTTACCGAGTTCTTTTACCGCCATGAGCTGCGCATATTTACTGTTTCCAATGCCATGAAACTGGCGTAAATCCTCAAGTGACGCATCCATCAGCGCTTGCAACTGACCAAAGTGTTGGATCAAGACTCGTGCGAGTTCGACAGCAGAGTGCTGCTGGGAACCTGAGCGTAGGAAGATAGCCAATAGCTCAGCATCGGATAAACTTTGTGCGCCTTGTTGAATCAGGCGCTCACGTGGGCGCTCTTGTTCAGGCCAATTTTTAATTGAATTATTCATTATTCTTAGACTTTTTTATTATCAGTCAATCGGCTTTTTCACAGCAGATTGTTGGGTCAGTGCATATTTAATGCTATTGTGAGCGCCACTGCAACAGATAGGTAGCCTGTTCGTGAGCTTTGATTTAAGTGTAATGCCCACAAAAAATATTCTTTTAGGTGTCACTGGTGGTATCGCAGCCTATAAAAGTGCCATTCTTGTCCGTCGGTTAAAAGATGCCGGATTTGATGTGCGCGTGGTGATGACTCAAGGTGCGCAAGCCTTTGTGACCCCGCTAACGTTTCAGGCGCTTTCAGGCAACCCTGTGCATACCGAATTACTCAATCCCGAAGCAGAAGCGGGCATGGGGCATATTGAATTGGCACGTTGGGCTGATTTGGTATTGGTTGCTCCTGCAAGTTGTGACACGCTGGCAAAATTTGCGGCGGGTTTAGCAGATGACCTTCTTTCGACACTTTATCTTGCGACTAAAGCACCCGTCTGGGTTGCCCCTGCGATGAATCAGCAAATGTGGGCAGCCAAAGCGACACAGCGTAATTTAAATACACTGGTTGAAGATGGCGTACATGTGATCATGCCTGATGCCGGTTCTCAAGCATGTGGAGATGTGGGCTTAGGACGTATGCCTGAGCCAGAAGATTTGGCGGATCAAGTGACGGCCTATTTTCATCAAGCACAGCGAGCCATTGCTGAAAAATTTGGCATGCTTGCAGGTAAACATGTGGCGATTACAGCCGGTCCAACACGTGAGTCGATAGATCCTGTACGTTATATTTCCAACCACAGCACAGGTAAAATGGGGTTTGCTCTGGCAGCGGCATGTTATGCAGCTGGTGCTAAAGTAACGCTGATCGCAGGACCCGTCAGTTTAGATACACCAAATGGTGTACGACGGATTAATGTGCAGTCTGCAATTAAAATGTTAGACACCAGTCTGCAAATGTTAGATGAAGGCTGTGATATTTTTATTGCAACAGCGGCTGTTGCTGATTATCGCGTGGCAGAAGTTGCAGAGCATAAAATCAAAAAAGCTGGCGATGAACTCAATGTGGCTTTAATTAAAAATCCAGATATCGTTGCAACAATTGCGCAGCAGTCAAAACGTCCATTTATGGTGGGATTTGCCGCTGAGACACGCAATGTCGAAGAGTATGCTGCAGGCAAACTTGTGGCAAAAAAACTCGATATGATTGCGTGCAATGATGTTTCACGTAAAGACATTGGTTTTGCTTCAGATGAAAATGCCATGACCGTGTTCTTCGCCGATCAATATCAAATGGAAAAGCGTGATTTAGAGAAAGCTTCAAAACAAGAAATTGCACAGCAATTGGTGGAAGCCATACATGATGCGCTACATCATGAGCCTGAAATGGACGATGAATAATTTCAGTTGATTCCTTAAAAATCCCCGCAATATTCGGGGATTTTTTATGGCGCCTTTACGATGTTTTATTTCAGGATTTATATTGAAAATTCACAATGGAATCGTTTTCATGTTGAAAATATGAAGGTTAGGAAACTACTACCAAAATGGTCATTTTCAACAAAAATATGTCAGCAACAGACCAAGGCTGTCAGTGTTTTAAAACAGCAAAAATGCAATTTAAGTGATTGATATCAAAATTAAATATAAAATTGAGAAATCTTGATAATTTGGCTTGTACTGTGTGTTTTATTGGCTATTATGAAGCAAACAATGAGGAATGTTTGGATCGCAATCTGTGATCGGTCTGACTTTTTCATCAAGAATAAATGCATCATGGGGGATGCAATATGTTTCGATGGCTCACCATTTTTTTACTGTTGAGTTTGGCTGGTTGTAGCTATTTTGTCTCGACAGATGAATTATCTCGGCAGATTGAGCAGCAGATGCAGCACGAGTTTGATCAGAATCCAGATTATCGGCAGTACCATTTACGGATTCAAAATATAAAAGTATTAGAACGTAAGGGATTAAGTTTTAAGGCTCAGGCGACGCTGCAATACGATGGTCAGCCTTATACTGTTTTGGTCGAGATCTACAAAGACCTGCAAGGCTATGCATGGAAAATAGATGAAGAACAATTTGCCTTCATTGACGAAGCTGAAATTGCAAAGTATCAGGCGCAGTTAGATCAAGAGTTGAATCATTTGGTTGAGGAATTGGAACAACCAACCGAGGAGGTTGAACCTGTTACATCGGCGCCTGAGAGCTATGTGGGTTTACGTGAGGAAGAAGATCCATCCGATTATCAATGGACCGATGATGATGAGCCTTTTCCCAAAGGGAACATTACGATCAATAGTCATTGAGCGATGATTGTGATTGCTTTGATGATTTTGCTGAGTTGTGACGATGTTGCCAAACACGTATTTTGTGAGGCGTGAAAATAAAAAAGCCCGCAAAATAGCGGGCTTTTACTTTTATAGGATTAATCTTCTAAAACGACTTTAGGATGATCACGTAAATAGTCTTCTGTACGTTGCATTGCATCTTTAATATTTTGGATGGCATTTTCCACATCTGCAAAGGTTTTGGCATTGCCACCACTTAAAGCCTGACGCCATTTTCGAGCACCTGGTAGATTTTGGAATAAACCTAAAATATGACGGGTAATGATAGAAAGCGGCGCACCTTCTTCCATGCGTTTAGCAATATACGGTAGCATCTGATCGATAATATCGAAACGGTTGGGTAATTCGAGATCCCAAAGCTGACCGATCTCAGCCAATAAATACGGGTTGTGATAAGCCTCACGGCCAATCATCACGCCATCAACATGTTGTAAATGTTGCTGCGTTTCAGCAAAGGTTTTCACCCCGCCATTAATTTCGATCAATAAATTTGGACGTTCTTGTTTCAGACGATAAACATCTTCATAACGTAAAGGTGGCACATCACGGTTTTCTTTTGGCGACAACCCTTGCAGCAGGGCAATACGCGCATGCACGATAAAATTGTCACAGCCAGTCTTTGCCACGGTATCGACAAAATGTAGCATTTCTTCATAAGACTGCATGTCATCAATCCCGATGCGGTGTTTCACGGTCACTGGAATATCAACAGCATTTCGCATTTCAGTAATACATTCTGCAACCAAATCAGGCTCTGCCATCAAGCATGCGCCAATTTTATTGTTCTGAACGCGGTCACTCGGACAGCCGACATTGAGGTTTACTTCATCATAGCCCCAGTCCTGTGCCATCTTGGTACAGGTCGCTAAATCTTTGGGATTTGAACCACCAAGCTGTAACACAATCGGGTGTTCTTCGTTGTTATAGTCCAAATGACGATTCGCACCGCCAAATAATATCGCACCTGTGGTGACCATCTCGGTGTAGAGAATCACATTAGGGTTAAACAAGCGTGCAAAGAAACGATAGTCACGAGTCGTCCAATCCATCATTGGCGCAACACTAATTCGTGGTTGAAGTTTATTTTCAATGGGTTGGAGATCAGTCATTAAAAAAACACGCCTTAAAAGAACAAGATGGAAGAACGAAATGGAAAATGGTGAAGAAATACCAAAAGCTGTCTGAAATACGATGAAAAAAACCGCATTTCAAGACGCGCGCAATATTAGCATAAATTGTGGTTTGGGGCATGGTCTTGCTAGCGTGACATATTCAAGGTCAGGCTAGAAAAAGTCGGAAGTGTGGCTTAAGTAATTTAAATTTTTATGTGATTAATCTATAATTTTATAAACTTTATTGTATGGTTTCTCAGCAGATTTAACTGCCTGCCTTTATGTCTTTATTTTCCCAATATCTATTGCAACGCCAGTTTTGTATCTCGTTTGAATATCTAACGACGCAAAAAACGCATCTGGTCCCAACGACATTTGCAGGCTTTCCTGTGTGCATGACATTGGCTGACCGAGTACAAAGTGACACGGATATTGCTCCTTTAGAAGCAATGCAAGACTACCCTCAAAGCAAAGAAAAAATTCTGCATTATTCGGGGAAAGGTCGAGATATCTCAGATTTTCAAACTTTTCTGAAAGATGCTCAGCAGCACGGGGTAGAGAATTTACTTTTGCTCAGTGGTGATAAACTCAAGCAGCATCAGGATGGGGCAAATGATCCGACTCTACGGAGCCGTTATTTAGAGTCGGTCAATCAAGTCATGGCAGCCAAAGACTATGGCGGGTTTTATTTAGGGGTAGCATTTAATCCTTTTAAATATGCAGAAGCAGAAAAGGATGCGCAGTTTTTTAAACTGAATAAAAAAATTCAAGCTGGCGCTGACTATGTGATTACACAGTTGGGCTTTGACATGGATGTGCTGATTAGTTACCAACGCTATATGCAGCAATACTATCCACGTGTGCCTGTAATGGCCTGTGTCATGCCGCTGACATTTGCCCGAGCCCGTTTTATGGCCAAGCAAAAAGTTGCAGGCATCGTGCTTTCAGCAGATGTATTAAATTTTTTGCAACAAGAACAGCAAACTGACGCCATACAAGCTGAACAGAATGTCTATGCTCGCTGTGCTTTACAAATTTTAATGTGTCAGCATTTGGGCTATGCAGGGGTTCATTTATCAGCTTGCCATAAAGTGGAAGAGCAAGAGAAGTTGCAAAAAGCAATTTTGCAATTTGCCACATTAACGTTTGAACAGTGTTTAGCAAAATGGAAAATGCTTTGGCGCTCTAGTGTCGATGTGAACTTCCACCCGACGGGCGCAAATAACCATAAAGCTCCAGTTGAACAAGTTTTGAAATATAAAAGTATGCATGTCATGCATGAGTTATTTTTTAGTTCAAAACTGGCCAAAGGGGTGGGATCTTATATTTTTGCGGCCAAATTATGGCAAAAACCGAAAGCTGATGCAGTCTTGCTGAAAACAGAATTTATTAGTAAACATGGCATTGTGGGCTGTGAAAGTTGTGGACAATGTCGTTTAGGCGAAACCTTATATATTTGTCCTGAAACCTGTCCCAAAGGATTAGCCAATGGACCCTGTGGTGGCTCCAACCTTGACCGCTGTGAGTTTGAAGACCGTGAGTGTATACACTCGGTCAAAGCGCGGTTGGCGAAAGCCGTCGGTCAAGAAAAAATGCTGAAGCAAGAGCTCATCCCTACCGTTGCAATTGAAACTCGCCACAGTAGCTCTTGGAAAAACTGGTTTGTTCCACCGAATTCGTCACCAACAGAACAATAATTCACTTAAAGCATTATTCAGTCTAAAACCTTCATAAAGGTGATTCTTTCAAGCGCTAATCATTCTAAAAATCAGACGAATAGTCGTATAAAAAAATGAAAAAGATGAAATAAACAATTAAGATCAACAGCAGATGAAAATCAAAAATTAAAAATAGAAATGTGAAGAATTTGGGGAATACCACATGATGAAAAAGACCTGCTTAGGAATAGCTTTAGTTTTCACATTGTCAGGCACAACAGGCTGTTCAGTTGTCATGGCAAGCAAGCAGCCAAACAAGAAAAATACCGAAATGATTCAACAAGGGCTGTCTCGTAACTTGGTGATTGCTGAATTTGGCGCACCGATCACCTCTGAATATAAAAATGGCAAACGCTATGAAATTTATACCTTTACCCAAGGTTATTCGACTGCCAGTAAAGTGGGGCGTGCGTTTTGGCATGGTGCGGCAGATGTGGCGACTGTGGGTTTATGGGAGCTTTTCGGAACACCTGCCGAATCCGTTTTTAATGGAAAGAAAATGTCTTATGAATTGATTTTTGATGAAAATGGTCTTTTAGAACGTTATACCTATCTCACACAAGATGAGACCAAATAGTTGAATACAGAGATATTTTGATTGCATGCCGGTAAACAATTGCGCTAAGTTAAAATGGTAGAAAAATAAACGAATTATCCATTGGAATTTAGCAGGCATGATGCTACTTGAAGAAATATTTAAAAGTAAAAAGTCGGAACATACCGACCAATTTAATTTACGCATTCATCGAGGTTTAAGTTGGCTGAAAAAGTCAATTGATCTTCAAGATGATCTCGATTTGCAATTTATAAGTTTGTGGGTGTCCTTCAACGCAATATATGCGCAAGACTTACAGATTGCGCAGGACAAGCAAAGCTTAAGGCAGTTTTTATATGTGATCTGCCAAAAGGATGCAGAGCATAAAATCTATAATATTTTATGGGAGCGTTTTAGTCAGCCGATACGGTTGTTTTTAGATAATCCCTATGTTTATCAAGGTTTTTGGGATTATCAAAATCAAAAAATTAGCCATGACGCATGCAAAGAGGGCTTGGCGCATGAAAAACAAAAAGTACTGCACGCACTTAAAGAAAAAGATTCCGTTGATATTTTAATGGTGCTGTTTAATCGCATGTATACGCTACGCAATCAAATGGTTCATGGCGGCGCGACCTATAAAAGTTCGGTCAATCGGAAACAACTTCAAGATGGCTGCACAATACTGTTGGCTCTCTTACCGGTGTTTATGGTGATTCTTTTAGAAAATGCAGAAACCTTGGATTTAGGCAAACCCTTTTATCCTGTGGTGCAGGTCAGTTAATTTCAAAAAAATAAAGCCACAGTAATGTGGCTTTAGAATAATGATCCAGACATTTCATTGTGGATATTTTAGTTGCCGCGCAGTATAGAGTTGATCGATCAATACAAAAAATCCAGCAGCAATGACTAAGGCAATCCCTGTCATACAGGTGGTGGTCCAGCCACCATGATGCCATGCAAACACGCCCAAAGCTGAACCACATGCACCACCGACAAAATAAAACGTCATGTAAATTGAATTGATTCGAGAGCGTGCAATCGGGTTGAGTTGGAAGATAATATTTTGATTACAGCTATGTACCATAGCCAAACCGAGGTTGATTAAACCATAGCCCAAAATATAAAAGGCGAGGGAGCTTCCACCCAAATATAGCAGTCCCCAACTGAGGGCTAAGATACTGCAACCGAGCCAAGTTAATTTTCTGTTGAAACCCAAATCCGCCCAACGCCCGATCCACTGTGTCGATAGGGCACCAAACACACCAACTAAAGTTACAACACCGACCCAAACATCGGCCAACTGAAAAGGTGGCTCAGTCAGTAACATGGCAATGGTGGAAAACAGCATACTCATCGCGGCAAAGACACAGCCCCCAATCAGAGAACGGAAAATTAATCGTGGCTCATGTTTGAGTAATGCGCCCATGGATTGGAAAACTTGGCTGTAGGGCATCCGTGTGATGCTGACCACAGGCAAACGCTTTTTGAGTAAGACGGCTAACACCAACATCAAGAGAGCACTGAGGATATAAATCGATTTCCAATGAAACAGATAGGACAATAAGCCAGAGAGACTGGTTGATAACAGAATGCCGACCAATAACCCACTCATTAAAAAGCCAACAACTGCCCCAATTTTTTCAGGTCGAATCGCAACCGTGACCAAAGGGATAAGAACCTGAGCAGCCACTGAAAATAGCCCGGTGATAATGGTTCCTGCCCAAAGCATGTATAGATTGGTTGAAAAAGCACAGAGGGCTAAACCCACAGTCGCTCCAAGCATGAGCAGAGGAATAAATTTGGCTTTATTCACAATATCGCCAATCGGCACAATAAACAGTAGACCCAAAGCATAAGAAATTTGCGCAAAGGTGACTGTAAGTGCGACCTGAGATTGAGGCACATGAAAAGATTGCTGAATCGAATTGATTAAAGGCTGGCAATAATAGTTTGCCCCTGCACACAGACCGCAGGCTATTGCCATGAGAATGAGTAGTACTTTATTTTGGCTGATATCAATAGGTGACTTCATATTAATTCTTTCCATTGCTTTCATAGCAATATGCTGTTGCTTCAATTTCAATTTGCATATCAGCTAAGGCTAGACAAGGAACTGGAATTAAAGTGCATGCAGGATATACCTGATTTTCCCAATACTGCTGCATACATTGAATTAGCTGTTGATGTTTTTGTGGATTGTAATCAGTGATTAAAATTCTCAGTGCGGCAATTTCATGAAGCTGAGCTTGTGCTGCTTGCAATGCAAGCTGAAGGTTAAAAAAGGCTTGCTGCAGCTGCAATTCAAAAAGCATCGATAATTGGCCGTGTATATTTTCTCCGCCTTGACCAGAAATATGCACTATTTTACATGGCTGCTGAATGACTGCCACGTGACTATACCCATATGGCTGAGGATTATAAAGCGTCTTTGGGTTTAAAAATTGCATGAGCGATGCTGGAGGGTGAGTGTAATTGATTGGCATATTTTTACTTCATGGGATGAGAATTTTGCTAGTATCAAAGTTCAAGTTAACTTGAGGTCAAGAATAAAATGCAGGATGATCAAATACAGGAAGTAGAAAGTGGAAAACCTTGGCTGAATATTGGGGAGTTAGCTGCTAGAAGTGGTGTGAATGTCAGTGCACTACGCTTTTATGAAGATAAAGACTTGATTTGGAGTACACGGAGTTCAGGCAATCAGCGTCGCTATCCGCGCTTGATGCTCCGCCGTGTGGCGATTATTAAAATAGCGCAGCAAGTGGGCATCAGCTTACAGCATGTGCATGCTGCTTTTGAGGTATTGCCAAAGCATAAGGCAGCATCTAAAGCTGATTGGCAAAAGATGTCGCAGTGCTGGCAACAGCAGCTGGATCAGCAGATTATGCATTTATTGCAGCTTCGCCTACAGTTGGATCAATGTATCGGCTGTGGTTGTCTTTCACTTAAGCAATGTCCACTACGCAATCCAAATGACCAGTTGGGACATGATTCTGCTGGGGCGCATTTTCAGCAGATGCTAATGAGCTTAAAAAATATTACGTCAGACTGCATTGAGGATGATATTTAGATTAAAAATAATCAAAGCTAAAAAAAACCTAACAGCAGCTCTCTAAGTATGGATGCTTAAATTGATTTGCAGTCACTAGTATTGTTAAATATATTCAAGGTTGGGTGATTTAAATAAATTAGCTGGCCAATTTATTTTTTAGATAGCGTGATCATCAAGACACCCAGCATATTCAGACCGCAACCGACCCATTGCCATAGGTTTAAATGTTCATTCAGTAACGCAACGGCCAGTAAAATCGTTAAAATGGGCCCGATAGAGGCAATCATAGCCGATTGTGCAGCCCCAAGTCGGACGATACTTTGCATCATCAAAATGGTGGGAAGCACGGTAACCAATAGTCCGAGCTCTAAACCATACAGCCAAACTTGACTCGGGAGTTGTTGGAGCAAGGCAATAGGCTGTGGTGTTGCAAATAGAAAATGAATAATCGTCCCAATGCAGGCAATGCTCAGAGCTAGACCGGTAAAGTGTAAAGAACCAAACTTTTGCATGAGTCCTGGCGTGAGTAATAAGTAAATTGCAAATAACACGGCACTGGCAAAAACCAAACTACATCCGAGCCAAAAATACTGATCATGTGGTGTGGTACTTTGTTCTTGTAGCATCACTAACACTGTCCCGCCATAACTTAAAATCAGGGCAAGGATGGTTTTAAAACTCAGTGGCTTTTTGAATAAAACAGCGGAAGCCAGTACAGTTAATGTGGGATATAGAAAAAGAATAATCCGTTCAAGCGAAGCACTGATATACATCAAGCCACGGAAGTCGAGCCAGCTTGAAAAGTAATAGCCGATTAAACCGGAAATGAGCAAAAGTACCCAATCTTTTCGTTGAATCGTTTGATAGGAACGTCGACTTAGCCATGCAATGACCAAGAAAAACGGCAATGCACTCATCATGCGTAAAGCCATGAGGACAGTGGCATCGACAAGAGGAGAAAGTGCATAGGCTTGCTTAATAAAAATCGCTTTGGTACTAAACAAGAAGGCAGCAATCAGCGCAAAAATTGCACCGATGAAGTGCGGACTAAGGTTTCTTGACATAAGTTAAGGTGTGCCTCATGACGACTGAACGAATTCGACAGCATTGTTCCGATAAATTTGAACTGTCATTTTGATTATAAAAAATGCATCGTGTGAGTAAAAATGCAAAAAAAGAATAGTACTTATTCCTTTATGCATAAGGGATTGCTAGATCAAACATGAAAAAAAGCTGAAGAAATGACCAATTTGGTTTTGAATTTTTTAATCTCAACATGACTCGGCAGGTCAAATATATCAGGCTGAAACATTTAAGGTGAAAATTGCACACAAATGGTGCAATAGTGTTTTTTAGGGATAGAAAGTCAGTAGCGATATCATGATGCTAAATATTCAAAAAATTATTTTTTTAACTAAAAAAGTCAATTCTAAGACTTAAGGCGAAGCATCAGGTGGGGAGGACAAGATCTCAATAAACCCGAAACGTGCGCAAAAATTCATCGAATATTCAAGCTGACCGATTTGACTAGACTGTGGTAGAAAAAAGTCAGTTTTCAATACCAGTCAGCACGTCAAAACTGTCAAATGAGTCAACGAGCTGATGCAGTTTGAATGAACGACTGGCTTTACCTGACTTAAGTCGATTTGTAACGACAAGTTCGAATCATTAGTTGTCGAATGAAAATGTCACAATGATCAACGCGCTGAAACAATACGCGCTAAAACCGACTAAATTATTTATGTTTTGAGTCTTAAGTAATATTAAAAAGTTATAAGTAGAATAAAAATGAGTAATAAATCGACAAATAAAACTGAATAAATGAAATATCGCATCATTCTTTTCATGAATCATGAGTTCAAAATATGGGCATTTATTAAATAAATATTGGGTAGTATTTTAAAAAAGTTCAATTAGAATCCAAAAATTGTACAAAAACACATCCTGAGGGGAGACATCGCGGATTGCGATGTTTACTTAAGAAAAATTAGCTTGAGGAACGCTCATGCAGATCGGAATTCCAGCCGAAACTGTTGTCGGTGAAAATCGCGTCGCTGCGACGCCTGAAACAGTAAAGAAGTTGATCAGCGCTGGTCATAGCGTCGTTATTGAACGTGGAGCAGGGGTAAACGCTGCTTACATCGATAGCGCCTATGAACAAGTTGGTGCCAAAATTACGGATGATGCCTATACCGGTAGTCAAATGATTTTGAAAGTTCGTGCGCCTAAAGGTGACGAAATTCAAAAACTCACAGCGGGCACCACCGTTGTGGGGATGTTTGACCCTTACCGCAACACCGAACTTGACCAATTTGCGTCACAAAACGTGTCTGCATTTGCATTGGAACTTTTGCCACGGACCTTATCTCGTGCGCAAAACATGGACGTACTTTCATCTCAAGCCAACCTTTCAGGTTATAAATCTGTGCTTTTGGCTGCGGCAGAATATCAACGTATGTTCCCAATGCTGATGACAGCAGCAGGTACAGTAAAACCTGCACGTGTTGTGATCATGGGCGTAGGTGTTGCAGGCTTACAAGCTATTGCAACAGCGAAACGTTTAGGTGCCGTAGTTGAAGCAACTGATTTACGTCCTACAGCACGTGACCAAGTTGAATCTTTGGGTGGTAAATGGTTAGACGTACCAATGTCACCAGAAGAGCAACAAAAAGCAGCTGATGCTGCAAAAAATGGTTATGGCTGGATGCCAGGTGAAGACTACATTCGTGACCAAGCGATTATTGTTGATAAAGCCGTATCGAATGCTGACATCGTGATTACGACTGCATTATTGCCGGGCCGTGACGCACCACGTTTAATCAAAGCAGAAACTGTTGCCAAAATGAAACCGGGCTCAATCATTTTAGATATGGCGGTTGAAACTGGCGGTAACGTTGAAGGTTCTGTCTGCGGCGAAAATGTTGTGACTGCAAATGGCGTGAAAATTCTCGGTATTCCAAATATTCCTTCAACAGTTTCGACTGAAGCGTCGGCACTGTATGCACGTAACGTTTTGAATTTCATTGAAACCCTGTTTGATAGCGAAAAGAACTTCGCAATTAACCCTGAAGAAGAAATTCAAAAAGCACTACTTGTCACTCATGGCGGCCAAGTGCTGCTGAAACGTGGTTAAGGAGAATCATCATGGTTGAAACGATTACTATTTTTGTCTTGGCAATCTTTGTTGGTTACTACGTGGTTTGGGGGGTAACACCTGCGCTACATACACCATTAATGGCTGTAACCAATGCTTTGTCATCGATCATTATCGTTGGTGCGATGATTCAAACCGTTGGCATCCCAGGCATTGTGGATGCAAGCGTACAGTTCCAAAGCATTAACGTGGTAAGTATTTTAGGTGCGGTTGCCGTTTTCCTTGCAAGTATCAACATTTTTGGTGGCTTTGCGGTGACTGCACGTATGCTTGAAATGTTTAAACCTAAGCAAAAGAAAAAAGAGGGTTAATCCATGGAATTCATTAAAGAATATGCGGATTGGTTCTACCTGATTGGTGCCGTTCTTTTTATCTTAACGTTGCGTGGTTTGTCTGGTCCAAAAACTGCGATTCAAGGTAACCGTTATGGCATGATCGCAATGGCAATTGCTGTAATCACCACATTCTTTGTCGCAGATCATCCAGTGATTTGGATGATTGTGGGTGCAATGGTGTTGGGTGCGGTCGTTGGTATTGCACGTGCAAAAACAGTTCCGATGACGCAAATGCCTGAAACTGTGGCATTGATGCACTCATTGGTCGGTTTGGCTGCGGTACTGATTGCGATCGCTGCGATTCTACATAACAACCAATTGACTGCGGCATTCGCGGAGAATGAAGCGGTATTAACAGCAGCGGGTGTAGAACATGCCCACATGAGCAAAGTTCATTTATTTGAATTGTTTGTAGGCTGTTTCGTTGGTGCGATTACATTCACAGCGTCGGTATTTGCTTACGGTAAATTGGCTGCGAAGAAATGGGCAAAAACCATTTCAGGTGGATGGGTAAAACCTGTTCAAGCTTTAATTTTCCTTGCGATGTTGGCGTGTGGTATCTACTTCTTCACTACAGGCAACATGAATGCTTTCTGGGCAATGACTGTTCTTGCACTTGCATTTGGTTGGGTATGGATTGCGCCAGTAGGCGGTGGTGATATGCCAGTGGTGGTATCGCTACTGAACTCGTTCTCAGGTTGGGCAGCAGCAGGGATTGGTTTCACGCTTGAAAACAACATGCTGATTGTTGCAGGTTCACTGGTTGGTTCATCGGGTGCGATTCTGTCTTACATCATGTGTAAAGCCATGAACCGTTCAATCATCAACGTTTTGTTTGGTGGTGCAATGGGTGGTACCGCAGTAGCTGCAGCGGATAATGGTGAAAAAGCACAGCGTAATCACCGTTCAGGTTCTGCAGACGATGCTGGCTTCTTGATGTCAAATGCGGACAGCGTGGTGATCGTACCTGGTTATGGTATGGCGCAAGGTCGTGCACAAAATGCCGTGAAAGAATTGTGTGAAATCTTAAAAGAGCAAGGTGTAAAAGTTCGTTTTGCGATTCACCCTGTGGCAGGTCGTATGCCGGGCCACATGAACGTACTTTTAGCTGAAGCTGATGTAGCATACGAAGACATTCTTGAAATGGACGAGATCAACTCAGACTTCCCAGCAACAGATGTAGTACTGGTGATTGGTGCGAACGACGTGGTGAACCCAGCGGCAAAAGACGATCCAAGTTCTCCAATTTACGGCATGCCAATCCTTGAAGCACATAAAGCACGTACCATTATGGTGATCAAACGTTCTATGGCTACAGGCTACGCAGGTCTAGATAATGACTTGTTCTATAATGATAAAACGATGATGATCTTCGGTGATGCGAAGAAAGTTGTGGAAGATATGACAAAAGCCATTAATGGCGGTGGTCATTAATCCATATTGCCAAAGTCCCGCTGTGATAAAGCGGGATTGAGGAAGATTTAAACCACCTTCGGGTGGTTTTTTGTTTTCTTCGCTTTTATTTTCTTGGCTTTTGATTAATGAATGCTTCACACTAAAAGTGCACAAATATTTAGCGCATCAGGTGCTTGAATCAAATTGATGCGTGTTTTGAAACCAAGGTACAGATCGATGAGCTGTTTTGTTCCATTAAATTCGATCTCAGTGATTCAAAATATTGTCGCGAACTGGTTTTGTGACGCAATGCATTGAAAAATAATTAATTGTCTGAAATTTGGTATTCTTTTTGCACAGCATGGTTATTCTTGGGGGAATAATCATGAAAAAAACATACTTGATGGCACTGTTTCTGAGTGTCCTGACATCGACTGCATGGGCAGTTGACCCGCAAATCGCCAGTAATATTCAAGAAATTCGTATCTCGCTCGACAGTATTTGGGTGGTACTGGGCGGTATCTTGGTGTTCTTTATGCAAGCCGGATTTGCCATGATCGAAAGTGGTTCAGTTCGCAGTAAAAATACCGTGAATGTACTCATGAAAAACTACATGGATGCCTGCTTGGGTGGTCTGGTGTTTTGGTTGGTGGGTTTTGGTCTGATGTTTGGGGTCAATACCACGGGCTGGTTTGGCTTCAGTCATTTTGCACCCGATCAACTGGATGATTGGCACTGGAACCTTCTATTTTTCCAAATGATGTTTGCTGCAACGGCAACCACCATTGCCAGTGGTGCAATGGCAGAGCGGATTCATTTTGTCGCTTATGTGGTGAGTGCGGCCGTTGTCTCAGGTCTGATTTATCCTGTCTTTGGTAGTTGGGCATGGGGCAGTTTATTTGGCGGAGACGGTTGGTTAAAAGCACTCGGATTTATCGACTTTGCAGGTTCGACCGTGGTGCATTCAATGGGCGGCTGGGTTGCCTTGGCTGGCATCATTGTATTGGGACCACGTTTGGGTCGATTTGGACGCAATGGGCAAAGCCATTATTTACCAGGGCATAACTTACCTTTGGTAGCATTAGGCGGTTTTATTTTATGGTTAGCATGGTTTGGTTTTAATGCAGGCTCGACCATTAATGCCAATGTCAGCGTAGGACGTATTGCTTTAAATACGCATCTTGCGGCGTGTGCTGCCGTGGTTGCATATATGTTGCTCTGTCTCATCCGATCTAAAGCCATTTTGATCCGCAGTACGATCAATGCCTCACTGGGTGGCTTGGTTGCCATTACGGCAGGCTGTGCAACGATGTCTCCACTGTATGCGGTCATCACCGGTTTATGTGCAGGTGTGATGGTGACCTTCCTACCAATGCTCATGGAAAAAATGAAACTGGATGATGTGGTTGATGCGGTGACCGTGCATGGATTCTGTGGCGCATGGGGAACATTGGCTGCAGGGATCTTCCTTGAAAATAATATGTTTAATGGCGATGTCATCGCGATACAAGGGCTTGGAGTGATTGCAGCCTTTTTATGGGGCTTTGGCGTTGCGTTCATTGTATTTAAGGTCTTAGATAAATTGTTGGGTGGCTTACGGGTGAGTAAGCAACATGAACAACGTGGTTTGGACTATACCGAGCATGCTGAATTGTCTTATCCCGAGTTTCAAAAAGATGTGACTTTTGAAACGGATGATATGACCAAACGTCATTAACAGGAGTAATGCAATGAGCACCGAACTGTTGAATTTGGCACAACGCCGCGAAGCTTTAGAAAAAGGCTTACAACAATTTATTCATGGGACTTTACTCGACAGTGCACTACGGCACTGGGAGCAGCAGTACAGCATGAAACCGTCATTTGTCTTAAATCGCTTCTTAAATGATATCTGTACCACAGAAGAGCTACGCTTTTATCGTAAAGATATGCTGAAGCAAGTCTTGTATGAGTTATCTACCTTAGAAAAGCAGGAACTGTTAAGGGTTGAAAAACCGCAGGAGCAGGAGCAAGAAGACGAGCTCATTGCAGAGACCATTAGCGAGGCCTTTTTAGGCTTTATCGAGTCAGTCATGCTGACGGTGAAATCTACAGATCAGGCTGATTTCACCCAAGATGTGATTGAGCAATTAGAAGAAATCGGGCTGGCAATTGCGGCAAATGCACAAATTAATTCAGCGAGTTTTGTCGAGTTTTTGCCTTTGACCAGTTATGCCAAAGTTTTAACGAGCATTTATGAAGTGTATTGTGACTTTTATGGCCCGATGCGTGCAGACCAAGTTTATGCACAAACCAAGCTGAAAATTAAAGCCAATTATCCTGAGGTGGATTTACACCAACTGCTTTAGTGTCGGGGGTAAAACACCATGAAGCTGATTGTCCGTGTATAAAGTGAAGGGATAAAAAAAGCGACCTAATTAGGTCGCTTTTTTTTGGAAGCTTAAGCTACAGTTTCTGGAGCTGTACGCCATAAGCTTTCTAAATCATAGAATTTACGTGCTGTAGGTAACATCACATGTACCACTACAAAACCGAGATCAATCAGGATCCATTCAGCATCACGTTCGCCTTCAACACCGATAGGGCGGAATCCAGCTTTACGTGCTTCTTCTGCCACGTTGTCTGCAAGAGACTTAATGTGACGAGTTGAAGTACCGCTCGCAATAACAATCGCATCTGCTACGTTGCTGATAGTGCTGATATCAAGTTCAATAATATCTTTGGCTTTTACATCTTCAAGTGCTTCACGTACAACAGCTAAGCAAGCTTGTACGTCTTTGATTTGCGTTGATTTTGCGAGATCGAGAGAATTAGAAGCGCTGGGCGATGGTTCTAAATTCATAGAGGGTATGATTTCCTGACAATTTTACATGTTCTAATATAGCGGTTTTGTTGCTGAATTTCAAATCAACACGTCATTGACCATTGGCTAAATGAGGGAAGTATTTGTCTTTCCACGCAAAAGAATGTGATGAGTTGCTTCGTGGTCGGTATTCAGCCGCGATGTAACCTGTATATTGGCTTTGATCTAACCATTTAAAAATCTCTGCAAATGGAATCTGCGCTGAGTCAGGTTCATGTCGCCCCGGACAGTCAGCAAACTGTATGTGACCGATATCCTGAATATTTTCTGCCAAAGTACTGAGAATATCTTCACCCATCATCGCCATGTGGTAGCAGTCATATTGCATCTTCAAAGTAGAGTGTTGTACAGCTTCAAGCATTTCCTGAGCTTGGGCAATATTTTGCACCAAAAAGCGCGGCATATCAGTGCCATTAATCATCTCAAATACCGGTTGAATATGATGTTCGGACAACATGTGGCATGCCAGTTTAAGGTTGCTCGACAAGGTATTTAAACATGGGAGTAAGTCTGCATCTTGTGGCTGTTTGCCGGCTAAAATATTGACACTCGGTACATTTAACGCAGTGGCATAGCGAATACATTGCTCTAAGGCCTGATGAAATTGATTTTCACGCCCCGGAACTCCCGCAAGACCATCGCCGCCTTGCATCAAATCACCCGCAGGGACATTAATTAAACACAGGCTTAAATCATTGATAGTGAGCTGGGTTTGGATTTGCTCAATACTCAGCTCATACGGAAACTGAATTTCTACATGCTTAAAACCATGTTCACGAGCCAAAGCAAAACGCTCTAACAACGGCACTTCGGTAAAAATCATGGATAAATTAACCGCGAGCTGAGTCATGTATATCGTCCTTGAAGCAATTTACTTCTAAAGTGAAAGTCGTTAGTTTTGTTCGACATGTTGAATGATGGTGGCTAAATCTTTTTCTGCAAAACCATTGTCCTGATGGGCTTTGAGTTGCGATAAAGCAAGGCTGGCAACAGGGATGCTTAACTCAAACTCGGCGGCCAGTTGGACTGCATTATTCAGGTCTTTAGATAAAGTTTGAACTTTCCATTGCACGGGCTCGAACTGATGTGTTGCCATACGTGGAGTTAAAATCTGAAAAGGCTTTGAATCTGCAAAACCACCGGCAAGCGCTGGTGCTAATAACGTGGTGTCTACACCTGATTTCTCGGCCAGTGCGACAGCTTCTGCGATTAACGTGCTATTGGCAGCGACGATCAGCTGATTACAAATTTTGGTGGCTTGACCTGTACCTGAGTCGCCCATGCGAGTAACACGTTGAGATAAAACATTGTAAATCAGACTCAAATCTTGAATCGTTTGAGCATCACCACCGGCAAAGATGACCAAGGTGCCTTGCTCAGCGCCTGCTGTGCCCCCCGAAACAGGAGAGTCAATCCAAGTGACTTGTTTTAACTTTGCAGCTTGAGCCAATTGATGGGTTTGATTCACAGAAAGACTCGAGAAGTCGACAATAATTTGTCCTGCCGCTAAATGGGTTTCGATGCTTGCATACACCGCGGCAACAGCAGCATCGTCTGCGAGACAAGATAAAACCACAGGATAATGGGCAATCTTCTCCAATTGAAGCGCTGTCGCGCCAATCGCAATCAACTCATCACACGCAGCGGCAGTTCTGTTCCATACCGCAACTTCAAATCCTGCCTGAATGAGACGCGTGGCCATACGGCTACCCATCAGCCCCATACCTAGAAATGCAATTTTTGTATTACGATCAAACGCCATGTGCTGTACTCAATCTATCCTGTGTGACTATTTTACTTATATTGGCGTGGTAAAAACTGAACCTCTGGGTTCTTATCTTTTTTACGTGCCAATTGGCTGTTTTTGCCGAGCAGTAATTTAAATTGCCAGATTTTTTCTAAGCGTAAAGAGCGTTTTGGACTATGTTCCATAGCATCTAGCACTTGTTTTGCCGCTGCCAAGGCATCTGGTGAACGTTGTGATAATTCTTCGGCTAACTGCTGTGCCTGAAGCAAAGGCTGTACATTTAAATGCGTCACTAAGCCAATATCCTTGGCATATTCTGCGTCAAAAATACGTGCTGTTAAGGTTAATTCTTTGGCTAAATCCAGTCCAATCACACCTTTGAGCGAGCGAGTTAAGCCCATATCAGGGACTAAACCCCAACGACTTTCCATAATCGACATTTGCGTTTTCGGGTGGGCAATACGGATATCGGCAGCCAAGGCAAGTTGCATGCCTGCACCAAAACAAAAGCCTTCAAGTGCGGCAATCACCGGCACAGGAAGTTGTTGCCAAATCAGAAAGGCTTTTTGAAATAAACTTTGACCGGGCTTTAACAGCTCCCACGCGGCATAGGCACGATTTTTTGGATCATTGAGGTCAGCCAAATCAATGCCAGCACTAAATACATTGGCTTCACCCGTTAAAATGACACAGCGTAAGCTACGATCTTTTTTTAATTTTTCAGCGGTGCTAACCAATTCTTTGAGCAATGCAAAGCTCATTGCATTACGTTTTTCTGGACGGTTTAAGTAAACCGTTGCAATGCCATTATTTTTTTCTACACGTAATAAAGCCATGGTAATTACTCTTGTTGTTTCTGCGCCCGAGCATAGCATGCACCCTGATAGGATACATGACAGTGCAGTCACAACAGAAGCTGGACGGCACTGACTTTAGTCGGACTGTGCTTAATTATTTTGTTTGGCTAAGATTTGTTGAGCCGCGTGTTCAACTTGCGCCATGACATTTTTTAACTCATCAAAACGGTTCAGGGTTTCTTGAACAAAAGCTTCATCTGCTTTACGGCGTTCCTTACGTAAGGTCGATACAAATTGCTCAAATTGACCTGAAACCTCTTGGAGGGTCGGAGCGCCCACATAGCGGGTTGCACCATAAAGCCGATGTAACACATGCTCTAATTGTGGAAAATCTTCATCTTCGATGAGCTGTGCCATTTCATGGATTTCTTGCTCAAAGCTATCGACGAGCATTTTTAGTAAATCGACTGCAAGGTCTTCTTTATTCGCGGCCAACTGCAAGCTTTGTTGCCAATCTAAAATACTCGGCTCTAGGGCTTCAATCACTGAACTGCGCTCTAAAACCGGTACTTTCTTAAAGTTATCGGTAGTCCATTGGGTCAAGATTTGAATAATTTGATCCATTTGAATGGGCTTGGTGACATAGTCATCCATACCGCTTTGTAGGAGTTTTTGTTTTTCATCCGAGAGCGCATGTGCTGTCAAAGCGATAATTGGAAGGCGCTTATGATTTTCAAAAGTCGACTCAAGTGAACGAATGGCACGCGTGGTATCGACACCTGACATCACTGGCATTTGAATATCCATAAAGATGAGGTCAAAAGCCCCCAAACCTTGCTCTTGGCGAGCTTGAATGATTTCAATGGCTTCTTGTCCACTCAAAGCCTTGGTGGTTTTCACATTTAACTCAGAGAGCAGGGCTTCAAGTACAATCAGGTTCGGTAAATGATCGTCGACAGCCAAAATGTGCAGACCTTGACCATTAAATTCTTCATGTTGCTCTTGATCAAACCACGGCTCATTACTCAACAACTGAATCAGCGCTGTACGGCTGAGTGGTTGATGCAATGGACGGGCACGGTACTCGTTCAACATGTTTGGATCGAGCATCATTTGGTAGCCATAAACCGCTAAGTTACCGCTATAACGATGACGAATTTCTTTCAGTAAGGCTTCGGAGTCACCACTGTGATCGACGATCAACCAGGTATTTTCGTTGGTTTGCAACTGATTGAGTCGGCTAAATAAATCTAGGATTGACTGCGTTTCAATATGTTCAACATCATAATTTTCTAAATAATGACGTAGGACATTGGCAGTTGCTGGGTGCGCCAAATAAGACACAACTTGTAGATTGCTAAATTGTGGATGCACAATTTCAATTTCATCATCCACCACAAAGCGCGCAGTAAACCAGAAGGTTGAGCCTTTTTCTGTTGGGGCACGTTCTTGGTTATCTTCAAAACCAATTTGTCCATGCATTAGGCTGACCAATTGTTTGGAAATGGCAAGACCTAAACCTGTACCGCCAAATTGGCGGGTCACAGATGCATCACCTTGTGAGAAGGATTCAAACAGTTTCTTACGGTCGGTACCGCTTAGGCCGATACCACTGTCTTGGACACTAAAATGCAGCAGACATTGACCGATGTCATCATGCTCCATACGGACACGGACAATAATTTCACCATCTGGGGTGAACTTAATCGCATTTGAAATTAAGTTGGTCAAAATTTGCTTGAAGCGTAGGGCATCACCAACCACAAATTTCGGCACATTGTCCGCATAGTAGAAGGTCATATCAATATGCTTTTGCGCTGCCAATGGCGACAACATATCCATCACATCAAAGACGGCTTCTTCTAAGTCGAATTGTGCAGTTTCGAGTTCTAGTTTGCCGGCATCAATTTTGGAGAAATCAAGCACGTCATTAATTAAAGCCAATAAATGCGCTGAAGATTTACGAATCGTTTGTAGATATAAATTTTGCTCATTACTGAGGTTACCTTGGCGCAGTAAAAGATGAATAAAGCCATCAATACTGTTCAGCGGTGTGCGCAGTTCATGGGAAATATTGGCTAAGAACACCGACTTCGACTGATTGGCATGGATTGCTTGGTCACGAGCTTGACGATAGGTGATGTTTTGCACTTCCAAAGTATCGAGGGTGCGTCTTAAGTCATCTTCAGTTTGTTCGGTATGTTCACGTAACTCTAAGAAACTGAAATGCAAGCGTTTAACCACATTGGCAATATCACGCTGTAATAAACGGAGTTCGCCAGTACTGTTAATGATCATGTGCTGATCTAGGGTGTCGGCATTTAAACGTTGTAACTGCATGCGAATTTCGTACATTGGTGCGATCCAACGACGTGAATAAAAATTCAAACACAGCAAAAGTAATAGGAGCGTCAATAAGCCTGTTGCAATCAACACGATTAACACGCGATAGCGGGCAATTTGCAGCGGTTGATTGTCCAGTTCAATGCTTAACCATGCTGGGGTCTGGGTTGAGTCTGAAATTTTCAGGGCATAAATATGGTTACCCTGATGTGCAATCGGTCCAATAAAAGATGCTTTACTGTTTAAAGCAGGCCAAATATCTTGATCTTGAAAGCCAATGCTCAGGCGGTTGTTGCCTTTGAGATCTAAAATCGCGGCACGAATCAAATGTTTTTCGTTCAACATGCTTTGCATGGCATTACGAGCTTGATCAAACTGCCAAGGGTAATGATTCAGCAAATCAATCGCAGATTCTGACGTGGGTTGATAGCGTGTCAGAATCGCGACAGCCATTTGTTTTTGTTGTGCTTTGGCTGCATTGGAGGTTTCTGTTATTACCAACATCGCACCGACACAAGCCAAAATGGTGATCGGCACGAAAATAAGTGCAATCAACTGACCATAGGCATGATTTAAGTGTAGGCGTTTAAAAAGCTTTTTGTTGATATTTGACATGGTTTAAGCAGTTTATTCCTTATGCCCCGAATATTAGCATGGATTATTTAAAACTGATTGTGCTTTAATCACTTTCACGAAAAAGCGAGGCAAATGGGTGCAGGCAAAGGCATTTTTTCATACAATAGGCGCACCTCGATATAGGTGTGAATAATGAGTAATACAACCCCTGATTTTCAAGCAGACGATTTTTTATTAGACCATTACGTCGGCAACACGCCGTTAGTGCGTTTACAGCGTCTGGCAAGTCATACTCAAGCAACAGTATTAGCCAAGTTAGAAGGCAATAACCCAGCGGGTTCGGTCAAAGATCGCCCTGCATATAACATGATTATGCAAGCGGAAAAGCGTGGTCAGATTAAACCGGGTGATACGTTGATTGAAGCGACGAGCGGAAATACAGGGATTGCTTTAGCTATGGTTGCAGCAATGCGTGGTTATAAAATGACCTTGATCATGCCTGCAAGTTCTAGCCAAGAGCGTAAAGATGCCATGCGTGCCTACGGTGCTGAACTGATCGAATCTGAAAACATGGAAGAAGCACGTGATCTTGCCCTTCAAATGGAAAAAGACGGCAAAGGTTTAGTCCTAAACCAGTTTGGTAACCCAGACAATGTGGAAGCACATTACCTTACTACTGGGCCTGAAATTTGGAAACAAACAGGTGGTAAAATTACACATTTCGTCAGCTCAATGGGAACCACCGGGACCATTATGGGGATTTCGAAATATTTAAAAGAACAAAATCCGGATATTCAAATTGTTGGTTTACAACCGTCTGAAGGTTCAAACATTGCCGGTATTCGCCGTTGGCCACAAGAATATCTTCCTACGATTTTTGACCCTTCACGTGTTGATCGCATTATGGATATTCCGCAAATTGAAGCGGAAAAAACAGCTCGTCGTTTAGCACGTACAGAAGGTATCAGTGCAGGTACCTCATCGGGTGGTGCGGTATGGGCTTCAGTTAAATTGGCTGAAGAAAATCCGGATGCCGTGATTGTTTGCATCGTATGTGACCGTGGTGACCGATACTTGTCTACTGGTCTATTCTCTGTTGTTGATCCTGAATAATTACAGTGGCCGATCGGCACTGGTGAGTACTTATGCGTTTACCTGTTTTAATTTTTGATATCGAAACACTGACAGATTTGAAGTCAGGTGCGCATTTGTATGGACTGGATCTGCCTGAGGTGGATTTAGATGCTGCACTGACTAAACTGCGTCGCCAAGAGGCGGGCACGGATTTTCAGCGTTTAGCCTTGCATGAAATTGTCTGTATCTCTGGACTATGGATTGATGAAAAGGGCATGAAGTTGTTTTCATTTAGCCGTGAAGACAATAGCGAAGCTGAAATTTTAAAAAAATTCGTTTCTATTTTTGAAAAGCGACATCCGACTTTGGTCAGTTGGAACGGTTCGCAGTTTGATTTGCCTGTAATTTTGTTCCGTGCCATGTATCACGGACTATCTGCACCAAGTTTGTTCGATCAGGGCGAGATTGATACGCAAAAGCGCTATAATAACTACCAGAATCGTTATCATCATCGTCATGTAGATTTGATGGATGTCATGGCCATGTTCCATGGTCGTCATTTTCAAAAGCTCGACGATGCAGCACATTTACTTGGTTTCCCCGGTAAACGTGGTGATGGTGGCTACCATGTGCCTGAATATGTGCGTGAACAACAGTGGATGGAACTGACCAGCTACTGTGAAGGTGATGTGCTCAATACATGGTTGATTTATTTACGCTGGCTGTTGCTGAAAGGACAGTTATTGTTGAATGATCATCAGCACTTGATTCAAAGTACGATTCAATATTTACAAACTCAGCCGCAACACGCTGACTTTTTATTGGTATGGCAGCAAACCTCGCAACGTACCGAATTCACCCAATCTGATTTCCCATCTTCCACACATTAGGTACGCATGAAACACAAAGCCAAACCCCAAAAAGCCCAACAACCCATTTATACATTTCAGGTTGAATCGCTTTCACATGAGGGGCGAGGCATAGCGCACTTTGGGACGCATCCAGATCATCCTGCGGAAAAACACGGTAAGAAAGTATTTATTCGTTATGCATTGCCAGGTGAAACGGTGCATGCGCGTATTACTAATGTCGTTAAGCGTCTCGAAGAAGCAGACAGTCTGGAATTGCTGAGTGAAGAGTCTGCTCTACGGGTTAAACCGGCCTGCCCACATTATGGGGTCTGTGGTGGGTGTAGCATGCAGCATATTCATCCCGACGAGCAAATTCGTTTAAAACAAGATGTTTTACAATCACATTTGCAACATTTTGCTGGGATACAACCTGATCAATGGTTAGCTCCTTTACGTTCATTGCGTGAAGATTACCGTCGTAAAGCGCGTATCGGTGTGCGTTACTTACCTGCAAAAGATAAGCTCGTGGTCGGCTTTCGTGAAAGCCAGTCAAATAAACTGACTTCGATTGACCGTTGTATGGTGTTGGATCGTGAGTTTGGCTCCATCACCACACTCAAACAATTGTTACAAAGTCTGCAAGGTAAAGCAGATATTGGGCATATGGAACTGGCCATGGGAGATCAAGAAATTGCCCTCCTAATTCGTCATACGGCGGAACTTTGCGCGGAAGATGTCAACCAATTAGTAAAATTTGCGTTACATAAAGAGTGGCAACTGTACTTGCAACCTGAAGGGCCAGACAGCTTACATCGCGTGGATCATCCCGATGCACCGATGCGTCTGCACTATGGTCTAAGTGACTTTGCTGTGGAATTTGGCTTTAATCCTCAAGACTTCACGCAAGTGAATTCCACGATTAATCCGCAAATGGTGAAACTGGCATGTGAATTGCTTCAGTTACAACAAGGTGAGCGAGTTCTAGATCTGTTTTGTGGCTTAGGAAACTTTTCTTTACCACTTGCTCAATGTGTGGGTTCAACGGGTCAAGTCGTTGCAGTTGAAGGGAGTGCAGAAATGGTTCAGCGTGGTGCAGAAAATGCACAAAACAATGGCCTTTCGCAACTGAAATTTTATTCACAAGATTTAACAAAAGATTTTTCGCATCATTCTTGGGCAAAACAAGGATTTGATGCATTATTGATAGACCCACCACGTTCTGGTGCAGAAGAAATAATGCGTTATGTGCCCCAATTTGGTGCAAAAAGAATCGTTTATGTGTCATGTAATCCTGCAACACTAGCACGCGATGCTGGAATGCTGGTACAACAAGGCTACCGTTTGAAAAAAGCGGGTGTCATGGACATGTTTACCCATACAGGGCATGTCGAATCGATTGCTTTGTTCGAAAAAGAAAATCAGATAAACGATCAAAAGTTATGAAGCGTAGAAAACTAGGAGTAGGGTATGGTCACAGTACGTGAACAATTACCTGGACGTCTCAATGAGTTGTCACAGGAAACGACTGTAGAACATGCCGAGCAAGCACAGCATGATTTGGCTGAATGGCTAGAGCGTGTGAGTGGCATGTTTGACGGGGCTCCTCTAAAGCAACTCGAAGAAGTTGCACATCTGACCTTACAGAATGAACTTGAAACAACGGTCAACCATCGCTCGAATACCTTCTATACGGGTATTGAAATGGCGGATATTCTTGCTCATCTGTATGCGGATGAAGATACGTTATCAGCAGCCATGCTGTATCGAAGTGTTCGTGAAGGCGTAACCAGTTTAGAAGAAGTCCAAAGCAAATTTGGCGATCAAGTGCATGCTTTGGTGAAAGGCACGCTTGCCATGGGTAAGTTGTCTGACCTGATTGAGCAAAATAAACGTCTAGAAGATCATTTTAATAATAACCAGCGTGAACATTTGACCGGCATTTATAAAATGCTGATTTCGGTGACCGAAGATGTTCGCGTTGTATTAATCAAACTTTCTGAACGTACCTATGCATTACGTGAGTTAGCGCACTCAACCAAAGAGCGTCAAGAGCGTGTCGCACGAGAAATTTTAACCATTTACTCGCCGCTTGCGCACCGTTTAGGGATTGCACAGCTTAAGTGGGAGCTTGAAGATCTCGCTTTCCGTTATCTTGCACCTGAACGCTATAAAGAAATTGCCTCTTTACTGAATGAAAAACGTTTAGAGCGTGAACAATATATTCAGTTCGTGACAGAAAAGTTGCGTAAAGAACTATTAGATCATGGCATTGAGGCCGAGATTAATGGACGGGTGAAACACATTTATTCGATTTATCGAAAAATGAAGAGTAAGAACCTGAGCTTTGATCAGCTTTATGACATTCGAGCGGTTCGCGTTTTGGTGGATAATGTACCTGAGTGTTATCACACATTGGGGATCGTTCATCAGATTTGGCGTCATATTCCGCATCAGTTCGATGATTATATTACTAACCCGAAAGCCAATGGTTATCGCTCACTGCACACGGCCGTGATTGCAGAGAACAAATCTTTAGAAGTGCAAATTCGTACGCATAATATGCACGAAGAAGCTGAGCTCGGGGTGTGTTCGCACTTTAACTATAAAGAAGGTTCTAAAACCACAGATTATTCATTTAATCATCGCTTACATTCTTTACGTGCAGTGCTTGAACATTATCAAGAACGAAATGATGCTAGCGCCCATAAAGAAGATGAGGCTTCTGAAAACTTCGAACAAATCCAAGAGTTTGAAGATTTTGAGAAAATCTATGTGTTCAGTCGTGATGGTGATATCAAAGAATTACCACGCGGTTCGACCGTGCTTGACTTTGCCTATCATGTGCATACTGAAGTGGGCAACAAGTGCTATGCAGCACGGGTGAACCAACGTTATGTACCTTTAACCTATACCCTAAAAACTGGGGAACAGGTCGAGATTTTAACCAAGAAAGATCGTGAGCCTAACCGAGATTGGTTGGTAAACTCGCTGGGTTATATCAAGACGGCTCGTGCACGTGATAAGTTGCGTCATTGGTTCCGTCAGCAAGACCGTAGTAAAAACTTGGAAGTGGGACGTGAGATTCTGAATAAAGAATTGTCACGTTTGGCGATTCACCCGAAAAGTATCGATTTGAATGATTACTGCAATCATTTTAATGTGAAATTGGGTGAAGATATATTGATTGGCTTGGTGAGTGGTGACATTAGCTTACATGCCTTAATCAATCAGGTTAACCGTCATATGCACCTCGATCAGGATGAGCCTGAACTGGTGTTAAAACCAACCTTGAACCCACGTGCAAGTCATACGCTTTCGGCGCATGGTATTTTGATTGATGGTTTGGACAATGTAGAACTACACATTGCTCAGTGTTGTCAGCCTGTGCATGGTGAATCGATTGCTGGTTATATCACCCTGAATCGTGGCGTAAGTATCCATAAGGTCGCATGTCCGGATTATATCCGTATGATTGGGCAAGAGCCTGAACGTGCGGTTGAAGCGGATTGGGAAATGCAGCCAACTCGTGGTCAAAGTGTGCAAATCGTGGTGGAAGCTTATGACCGTCGTGGTTTGCTTAAAGATCTGACTCAAGTGATTTTCTCAGACCAAATCAATATTCGTCAGGTGAATACGATTTCCGAAAGTGATGGTATTGCCAATATGAAGCTGTTGATTGAAGTGAAAGGCTTGGCGCAGTTATCGAAACTATTGGCACGTCTAGAACAACAACCGGGCATTATCAGCGCACGTCGATTGGTACAAGGTAGCTAAAAATAAAGTTGTATAAAAAACCCGCTGCGTGCGGGTTTTTTATTATATTGGGGGAGAGAAATTATAAAATTGAATGCTTATGCTGCCTTCAGAGCTTTTTGAAAAGCGTCGACAGAATCTAACACAAGCCATTGACCATTGGGTTGCAACAGGCCCCTTTAAAAATGGTAAAGCTGTGTGTGAACATTTTGGCTTAGCGGTTCCTTTAATTTCCCAATTATTAAATAGTCATCGGCAGATTGGAGAGAAATTTGCACGTGAGTTAGAGTCACAATTGGGACTCATAAAGGGAAGTTTAGATGATGAAGTTCAGTTTATAGAACAAGATAATTGCACTGAGGAGCAAGCAAGCTTGGTCCTTTTTGAAATGCAGGTGGTTGAGACACAGGCATTTTCGTTAAAACCGATTTCAAATGATTCATCTCAATATTCAGCATTATTTAAAAACACTCAAGACCTGTATTTGATTCGCATCACAGCATCGTATTATGCCCCTGTATTACAAGAGGGTTGGCTTGTGGTCTGTGATGAACGGCGAGGGGTAGAGAGATCGGATCTAGCCTGTGTATATTTGCGAAATGGCTTAAATTTAATTTTAAACGTGATACAGCAAACAGATGACACGTGGCAATTTGCAAGTCTAGACCAAAAACGACAGGTGGAATTCCTACAATCCGATATTGAAAAATTACATCCTATTATTGCGATCTTACCTAGCTCATTTATTTAACGTAGTCGCATAAAAAAACCCATCCGAAGATGGGTTTTGATTTGAACTATAAGTCGAAAAGCTTAAGGAATCTCTTCTTCTTCAAATTCAGGCTTCACTTGTACAATGAAGTCTTGACGGTTTAGACCACGCCATAGCGCGAAAGCAGTACCAATGTAGATTGATGAATATGTACCCACAAATACACCAACAAACATTGCAACAGAGAACCATTTCAGACCATCACCGCCCAGTACCATCATTGCTACAACAACCAGTAATAGTGTCATTGAGGTATGAATGGTACGGCGAAGTGTTTCAGTTAATGCACTGTTGACAACTTCGAGAGGCTCAGCACCACGAATCTTACGGAAGTTTTCACGAATACGGTCAGATACAACGATGTTATCGTTGAGCGAGAAACCAATAATCGCGAGTAGCGCAGCCAAAACTGTTAAGTCAAACGGCCATTGCATCATGGCAAAGATACCAATGGTCACCACGATATCGTGGAATAAAGACAGTACAGCACCCATCGCAAGTTTGAACTCAAAGCGAATAGTGACATAAACCAGCATGAGCAGTAGGGCAAGACCTACAGCACCCGCAGAACGCACGTAAAGTTCATTACCGACTTGACCACCCACCACATCGACTTTATGCACTTCTGCTTTATTGCTCGGCAATTGAGCGGCAGTCGTAATGGCTTTGGTTAAGTCTTCAGCTTCAATGTCTTTTTGAACTGGCATACGAACCATCAGGTCGCGGTCAGATCCTAAGGTTTGTACTACAGGATCTTTAAAACCAGCTTTTGTCAGCGCTGAGCTCACATCGGTAGATTTTACTGGTTGACTATAGTTCAACTCTGCTGCCACACCGCCAGTAAAGTCCAAACCGAGGTTTAGACCTTTGGTGCAAATAAAAAAGATACTTGCGAGCGTTAAAATAATCGATATAAAGGCTGCCGGTTTGGCAATCTTCATAAATGGAATAATGCGCTCGTTGTCCGGACGGCCGTATTGTTTCGGTTGAGTATTTTCAGTCATCTTCGATCTCCTAAATGCTCAACTTCTTCAGGTTACGTTTTTTACCATAAATGATTTGTACGATTGCACGTGTCACAGTAATTGCTGTGAACATTGAGCAGACAATACCAATCATTAGGGTAACCGCGAAGCCTTTAATTGGGCCTGTACCAATTGCGAACAGAATGAAAGCAACCAAGAATGTGGTTAAGTTGGAGTCAAAGATGGTGTTATACGCACGATCATAACCCGCAACAATCGCCTGTTTCGGCGAGGCACCCCATTTAATTTCCTCTCGTATCCGCTCACAGATCAGTACGTTGGCATCGACCGCCATACCAATGGTAATTACGATACCTGCAATACCCGGAAGGGTGAGGGACGCGCCAATCCAAGACATGATGGTTAAAATCATGGCAAGGTTAACCACGAGTGCAAAGTTGGCAATCAAGCCGAACACACGGAAGAAGACCACCATCCAAATCGCAACCAATAAGAAACCGATTTGAGTTGATAATACGCCTTTGTCAATGTTTTCTTGACCGAGACTCGGACCAATCACACGTTCTTCAACGAAGTACATTGGCGCTGCCAAAGCACCTGCACGTAACATCAATGCAAGTTCAGATGCTTCTTGAGGTGAATCTAGACCGGTAATACGGAACTGAGAACCCAATACAGCTTGAATCGTTGCCGCATTGATGACTACAGATTCGGTATAAGGTGTACGAACTTCAGTTTGTGTACCTGTTGCAGGATCTGCAACATAACTAATTTTTTGTTTGTTCTCGATGAACAAAACAGCCATTCGTTTGCCTACAGCATTACGAGTAGCTTCAGACATCAACTTACCGCCCGCAGTGTCCAAAGTAATATTTACTTCAGCACCACCTGTATCTTGGCTAAAGCCTGATGACGCGTTTTGTACACGTTCACCCGTTAAGATACGGTTACGGTTAAGCAATAATTGACGGCCGCTGTCCAAAGACTCATAAGCAAAAGCTTCTGTACCCGGCGGTAATGAGCCTTTTGCTTGTCCTGTGTAAGGATCGATATATTGATCATTTAAGTCAGAAACTAAGCGGAACTCAAGGTTTGCAGTACGACCAAGTACACGTTTTGCTTCAGCAGTATCTTGTACACCCGGTAATTCAACCACAATACGGTTGCTACCTTGAGTTTGCACCAATGCTTCCGCTACACCTAACTCGTTAATACGGTTACGTAAAGTCGTTAAGTTTTGGTTGACAGCATAAGACTGAATTTCTTGTTTACGTGTATCTGTGTAGCTTAGACGAAGAGTCGAACCATCAGTTGTTGCAACCGCTTGTTGAGTATATTCATTGCCGTTACGACGAAGGAAATCCATAGCTGCAGAACGGTCATCATTATTTGCAAATTGCATCGTAATGGTGTTGTTGTTCAAAGATAAGCTATTGAATTTTAATTTATTGTCACGAAGTTGGCGACGTAAGTCAGCCGCAGACGTTTCCATACGTTGTGAAATGGCTTTATCCATATCCACTTCAAGTAGGAAATGTACACCACCACGTAAATCCAGACCTAGCTTCATTGGTTTAGCACCAATTTTTTGTAGCCATTCTGGGGTAGTAGGCGCAAGGTTCAGTGCGACGACATAATTTTCACCGAGCCCACGACGTAGTGCTTCTTTCGCTTTTAATTGTTGTTCGCTCGAATCAACACGTAATAAAGCGGCATTATTGGTGAAGCTATTGTCATGGCTGGCAATATTTTCAGATTTTAAAATCTGCTCTGCTTTTTGTACGATGCTTTGGTCAATCTGGGTACCGGCTTTGGCACCTGAAATTTGAACAGCAGGTTCATCAGGATACAAACTTGGCAGGGCATATAATGTACTGATGACTAGTACCACTAGAATCAGTAGATATTTCCATGCTGGGTAACGCATTCGTTTTCTTCTTAAAATGAAAAAAGCCGTGCGGGTGCACGACTTATTTTTTGATTAAAGGTTATTTAGAGTGCCTTCAGGCAGAACTGAAATCACACTTGCGCGTTGTACTTTTACTTCTACGCCACGGTTCAGTTCAACAACTGCAAAATCACCTTCGATTTTTGTGATTTTACCCATTAAACCGCCCGCAAAAACAACTTCACTACCAACACCTAGGCTTTCAATTAGTGCACGATGTTCTTTTGCACGTTTTGATTGAGGGCGCCAGATCAAGAAGTAGAAGATTGCGACAAATACCGCAATCATCAACAGGTTTGCCATCATGCTTGGTTGCTGTGCAGCTTCACCTGCCGCGTGAGCAGTAGAAATAAAAAGGCTCATTTCATTTTCCTAAACTAAAAAAACTGGTTATCAATACTTTGATAAATAAATTGGACTTGTTCAGCAATTTACCTTGTCTTTTTCTTCAGCGCAAATGCTGAAAGAATTAATCTTGAGGACAAGGTGGCACTTCCATGCCGCGACGACGATAAAAGTCTTCAACAAACTCATCAAAAGTGCCATGATCGAGAGCATCACGCATCGCTTCAGTCAGACGCAGGTAATAACGTAAGTTATGAATAGTACCGAGCATTGAACCGAGCATTTCGCCGCATTTCTCAAGATGGAAGAGATAAGATTTGGTGAAATTTGTACAGGTATAACAGTCGCAATGTGGGTCAAGCGGACTTTGATCATGACGATATTTGGCATTGCGAATACGCACTAAACCGTCGGTCACAAAATAATGACCATTACGTGCATTTCGAGTTGGCATCACACAGTCAAACATATCGACACCGCGACGAACCGCTTCTACGATATCTTCTGGTTTACCGACACCCATCAAGTAACGTGGTTTATCTGCAGGCATTTTCTCTGGAAGATAATCCAATACTTTGATCATTTCTTCTTTAGGTTCGCCAACAGACAAGCCGCCAATGGCATAACCATCAAAATCAATTTCTTTCAGACCATTTAAAGATTCATCACGTAAATCTTCATACATGCCGCCTTGGATAATACCAAATAGTGCATTACGGTTTTTCAGCACGTCATGATGTTGAGTCTTACAACGTTTCGCCCAACGTAATGAAAGCTGCAATGATTTTTGCGCTTCTTCATGTGTCGCAGGATAAGGCGTACATTCATCAAAAATCATCACGATGTCTGAATTCAGCGTGTGCTGAATATCCATCGAAATTTCAGGAGATAAAAAGACTTTAGAGCCATCAATCGGAGAGCGGAAAGTCACGCCCTCTTCTTTAATTTTGCGCATAGCGCCAAGGCTGAAGACTTGGAAACCGCCTGAATCTGTCAAAATCGGGTTATTCCATTTCATGAATTGGTGTAAACCACCATGTTCACGAATGACATCTAGGCCTGGGCGAAGATATAAATGGAAGGTATTGCCCAAAATAACTTGGGATTTAATTTCTTTAATGTCACGTGGGAGCATGCCTTTTACAGTACCGTAAGTACCGACAGGCATGAACATAGGTGTTTCAACAACACCATGTTCAAGGGTTAAACGGCCGCGACGAGCACGGCCCGATTGCGCCAATTTTTCAAACTTCATACAAGGTCCAGATCAAGGCGAAAAAACAGTTCGCTGATGGTAAGAGTGCTAAAAGTGCTCTATTTTCCTTGATTCTGCGGTTAAACGCTAGCTTTGTCGGGTGTTAAGTCTGTAAATTTATAGATCGCATCTTGTGACAGGGCTTCATCTGAACTCTTGGCATTAAAATAAAACTGGTTAATTCGCTGCAAAATTTCTTCTTTTTCCATCGCAAATGTGCCTTTCGGGTCAGATGTCATGGCCACGATGCTGTCAATGAGTTTTTGAATATAGGGATTCGTGGTTGCATAGCTTTTTTCTAAGCTTAAAAGATAGACTTCATTGGCTACATGTAAATAGTTATAAGGTTGTATTTCAAGGATTTGAGCCAAATCAATCAGCAGGTCTTTATCATACTGAGACAGCTTCATACGCTTGGGTAAACTGTCGAGCTTGAGGGGTTGTTTGGATTTGAGAAAATCGTCAAGTTGTGTACTTGGAGTATTTAAAACCTGAGCTGAATAAATTTCTATTTCGGGCTGTGTCTGGACCGTGATAAAAAACAGAATATTGTCCAGTTCTATGCCGTAGGACTGAACCAAGTCGATTTTTGTTTGTTGTATGGCATTGAGCAAGATTGAAAGATGGTTAGCCGATTCAGACTTTATCGTACTTTTTATAGAAGATGGATCAAGGTTTAAATGGCCCACTTCATTTACAGATGTCAGTTTAAACTGCGCCAAGTCTTGGTCGAGGGAAAGGGCACTATGATAGCGCCATTTCGGCACATTCCATCGATCATGCGCTGCAAGATATTGAGCAGAATCTTCATCTTCGGCAAAAACACTACGCTGCGTAGAGACAGTGATATAGTCCATGGATAAATAGGAATTGAACACCAACGTACATGCGTAAATATGGTCGTCTTGGTGCTGCTCATAGAGTTTGAAAAACGCCTGAATCAGCACATTTTTCAGTGCATTAATTTGATTTTGCATATTTTATTTTTCTTTCTAGTTTTGGAGGTGCTTGATCACCTCATCATTATTTTTTTTACTTTTGTGCATTAAAGCCCGAACTTAAAAGTTCGGACGATAATCAAAATTTTGGCTGGCAGCTTGATCGCGGAAAGGGCGAACCGCTTTTTTACTCAGCAATAGCGTATTAATAATATTGTTAGGAAATACTTGAATGTGGTTGTTGAACAACTCGACGTTGCGGTTAAAAATAGTAATCGCCGCACCGACATTTTCGTTTTGTTCTTCAATTTCATTCATCATTTTAAGATAAATATCATTGGCTTTGAGCTCAGGATAGTTTTCAACTACAACATTCAGGCTGCGCATCAGATCTTGATTTAAGGCTTCGATACGCTGTAATTGGCTGACATCGGTACTATTTACGTTCAAATTCATAATGTTTTGACGGAGTTCAGTGACTTTCGCCAAAGTCCCTTGTTCAAAATTGGAATATTGCTCAACCAAAGGCTGTAATCCATCTAAAATTTTGATTTTTTGACGTTCATAGCTGGCTACATCTGACCATGCACGAATGGTTGCATTGTGATGTCGGACAATGTTGTTGCGAATCATGATTGCACCAATCACCAATGCAATGATGATTAAAACAAAGATCAAAAGCCCCATAAAATTTTATCCTCAAGATAAAAGGTCGTAATTTAAAACATTATTGAATGAAATCTATTTTAAAAACTGCGTTAAGTCGTTTTTCAAATTTTCTAAAGCATTTAATTTAAAGGTTCTGAGATGTCCACGCAATGCAGAAACATCCTGAATTCGTTTTGCTTTACTACTGACTTTAAATAAATCTGTAGAGCCAAGATAGCACATTATTCGGTGGCTCGGATGAAATAGCAGATCACCTTCACGGTTTTGAAAAAAATCCGCCAGTCGGAGTACAAAGCCCGGGCTGAGCAATTTAGCGATTTCCATTTGGTTCTCGCCATAAAACTTTAATTTTTGATTGGTTTGAATGTCGCTGCTGTGCCAAGGAAAACTATAGGGATAGCCAAAGTTTTTGCCTGTTGCAGATACGGCTAGTCCATGGATGCCAATATCAAAAACAAATACGCCCCACAGGTCTTTATGAATTTCTTTAACCGTGACTTCATCACCGTCTTTGTCACGTACTTTCAGTTCATTCACATAGTGATAATGAAAGACCATGACTTGATGCTGTTGCTGATTTTCATCTTCCCAAACGGTGCTCGCGAAGGTCTGAATGTCATTCGAAAGGCTGCCTTGCTTAAACACGGGGAACATGCGTTTAAGATTGCCAATAAATTGCAGATTATTCAGTGGCATCGAAATGTATTGAGGCTGTCGGTTAAAAGCCAGTTGGTATTTTCTGGCAATGCATTCGGTTTCTAAAAACGCAATAACTTCTTCGAGCGGATCATCTTTTTCATAGCTGATATAGGCCCAAAACACCATGGCCAACCCCGCAGCAAAGCAGAGCTGTGCCCAGCCATGATCGGGCTGAATCACAATAAACAGCATGAAGCTGATACCCAGCGCGGCTAAAGCCAGCGGCAGTAAATTTTCAAATTTGAGCGTAATGGGTGCATTCCATGGATGCAGCCCATCGAGGAGTTCTTGGTGAGTTTTTGCGTTTCGGCCTATATCCCAGAGCCGAGCGATATTCTGAAAAACCGCAGCATTCTTCTTACGACGAATATGGATGGAGTGCTTTACAGAATCTATCGGCATAGGGATGATTTCAGCGTAATTTTATTTGTGGTTAATATTATCAATTAACATCGCATCACCATAACTAAAGAAGCGATATTGGCTGTCGACGGCATGGTGATAAGCATTCAAAATATTGTCTCGATTAGACAACGCTGACACTAACATGAGCAGGGTAGACTCAGGTAAATGGAAGTTGGTAATTAAACGATCGACTACTTTGAACTCATAACCTGGGTAGATAAAGATTTGTGTATCACCTGTCCAACCCTTGAGTTCGCCGCCATTGGCTTGAGCTGCACTTTCAGTCGCGCGAGTCGCTGTAGTACCGACAGCAATGACTTTATTGCCACGTGCTTTTGTCTCACGGATTAAAGCCATAGATTCTTCTGATACGTCACACCATTCGCTGTGCATGATGTGGTTTTCAATGTCATTGGTGCGCACGGGTAAGAATGTACCAGCACCCACATGCAAGGTAACAAAAGTTTTATTTACGCCTTTGTCTGCCAATTTTTTGAGTAGCGCTTCATCAAAATGTAAGCTTGCTGTTGGTGCTGCAACTGAAGCCAATTTGGTCGGATCGTTAAAAACAGTTTGGTAACGTTCGGTATCAATCGCTTCTGCTTCACGGTTAAAGTAAGGCGGAATCGGTAAAGCACCGTATAAATCTAAAACTTGTAAAATAGGCTGTGAAAATTCCACAACAAATAAGTTTTCATGACGGCCTTGAACGGTCACTTTAACTTCGTCTGGACCAATAAATAATTCCGCACCTTCTTTAGGTGTATTGCTGGCTTTAATGTGGCAATGTGCGGTTTTTGGATCAAGAATACGTTCAACCAAAACCTCAACTGCACCACCTGTAGCGCGTTTGCCTTTTAAGCGAGCTTTCATCACTTTGGTATCGTTGAGTACCAATAAGTCACCTTCATTGAGCAAGTCTAAAATGTCAGTGAAATGATGGTCGTGGTATTCGCCATTCAGGTCGAGATGGAGCAGGCGTGATGCACTACGTGTTTCAAGCGGATAGCGGGCAATGAGTTCGTCAGGGAGATTGAAGTTAAAGTCAGAAAGTTGCATGTTAAGAAATCTGAAAAGGGGATAATGAAATTTGGCTTAGTATAAGCTTTTTTGGGTTTTAACGCTGAAATTGATGGATTATCCATCTAAAAATTCTTATACGGTTTATTTTTAATCAAATGAGAACATCATGCGTTGACAAGTTTTTGAAACAGTTTATTATACGTTTCAACACCTTCCCGAGGTGGTGAAATTGGTAGACGCGGTGGATTCAAAATCCACTATCAGAGATGATGTGTCGGTTCGAGTCCGACCCTCGGGACCAAAATTCTAAAAAACCCCAAGCTTATTAAGACTTGGGGTTTTTTTTATGTTTAGAATTAGGGTCTGTTGACATTTGTTGATTAAAAAAATAGCGAGATAGTAAAATTAAATCGCCAAACCCAATTTTACACTCGCTATGCCTCGAACAATGCTAAATGATCAACACTGGTCCAAGTTACTTGCTATTTTCCGTCACTTTAATATTT